>JAYWBE010000119.1:0-2135 GCA_043781715.1 Gemmatimonadaceae bacterium | reverse complement strand
TCAGTTTTGGCTCGAGCGTCAGCGTCTTGGGCGCTAGCTCGACGGCGATCGTCGCGACGCCTGGCGCGCGTGGTGTCCAGGTGTATCGAAGGGAAGTGGGCCGGCTGCGTCCCCCGCGCAACTGATCGAGCTTTCCGTTCAGCCGGATCTCTGCGCGCGCGACGCGCTTTGGATCGATCGCAAAATCATCCACGGGAAACGCCATCCCGCTCGTGAGGCTAATGGCAACGGGGCGTCCGACGGGTACGCGCATGCTCGAGGGAAGGAGCCACGTCTCGTGGGCGGCGACCAGCGTCGCGCTGCCCAGCAGGGCGACTGCGGTCAATGTTACGGCTATTCGTTTTCCGGACATGCGGGGAATCTACAATTCCCGTGTCTATGCTGGGCGGGCCGTTTCGCCCGACACGCTAGAAAAGCGTTGGCTGTTGTGTACCGCCGTTGGAAGCGGGCGGATTGAATCCGAAGTGGCGATAAGCCTGCGCGGTCGCGACGCGGCCTCGGGGAGTCCGCTGCAGGAATCCGTTCTGTACAAGGAACGGCTCGTAGACTTCCTCGAGCGTCCCGGTGTCTTCTCCGACTGCTGCAGCAATAGTTCCGACGCCGACCGGGCCGCCGTCGAACTTCTCGATGATCGTCTTCAGGATGCGCGAGTCCATGTCGTCGAGCCCGAACTGGTCGACCTCTAGGAGTTGAAGTGCATCGGCGGCGACCTTGCGGTCGATGCTTCCGCCGGCCCGGACCTGCGCGAAGTCTCGAATGCGGCGAAGCAGCCGGTTGGCGACGCGTGGAGTTCCGCGCGATCTCTTGGCGATCTCCCGCGCCCCGTCCTCGTCGATCTCCACCTGCATCACCGCGGCCGTGCGGTGGACGATCTGCTCGAGGTCGGCGGGCGGATAGAAGTTGAGCCGCATCTCGATCCCGAACCGCGCGCGCATGGGCGGCGTGAGCATGCCGAGCCGTGTGGTGGCGCCGATAAGGGTGAACTTCTCGATCGGCATGATGATCGTCTGCGCCTTGGGTCCTTCGGAGAGGCGGATGTCGATGCGGTAGTCCTCCATCGCTGGATAGAGGAACTCTTCGATGATGGGCTTAAGCCTATGGATCTCATCGATGAAGAGGATGTCGCCCTCACGCAGATTGGTGAGAGTCCCGACCAGGTCGCCCGGTTTCTCGAGTGCAGGTCCGGAAGTGTTGCGGATGTTGACGCCGAGCTCGCGCGCGATCAGCTCGGCGAGCGTGGTCTTGCCGAGTCCGGGGGGTCCGAAAAAGAGAGTGTGGTCGAGCGGCTCTCTGCGGGCCAGGGCGGCATCTATATAGATGCGCAGCGACTCCTTCACGCGGTCCTGTCCGATGAACTCGGACAGGCGCTGAGGGCGGAGCGAGAGCTCGACAACGCTCTCGTCCGGGATGATTTCAGGAGTGGTTATTTCGGCGCGGGACATAAGTATAAATCTGTGGTCCGGTCCGGAGTCTTGCTCACCGGGGAATAATACTGCGTTCGCCCGACGAGACTGCGTCACATCCGAACAAATCCGTGGTACTCGCTCTAGGCGTTGTGCGCTTGAGTTACCAAAGTGAGTCGAGGAACCGATCGCCCATCGGGCGTGGGGCGAATGGCAGGGGTGCCAGCGGACTGCAGTGTTCGAGCGCTCACTCCTGCTCCGAGAGCAGGAGGCACTACTCGCTCACGCGGCCCCCGAATGGAGATCGAAGAAGGATGCGTAGCGTCCGCGGCGCCGCATGAGCTCGAGATGCGTTCCCTCCTCGAGAATCCTGCCGCCGTCGAGCACGATGATGCGGTCGGCAAAGCGAAGTGTTGTAAGGCGGTGGGCGATCGTGATGGTGGTACGACCCTCCGCCGCGCGCTCCAGCGCATCGACCACCAGCCGCTCCGATGCCGCGTCGAGACCGCTCGTCGGCTCGTCGAGAATAAGAATCGGGGCATCGCGCAGAATGGCGCGCGCGATTGCAATCCTCTGCTTTTGACCTCCGGACAAAGTCGTCCCTCGCTCCGAAACAGGCGTTTCGTAGCTGAACGGAAGGCGATCGATGAATTCGTCCGCGTTGGCTGTGCGCGTCGCAGCGACGATCTCGTCCATCGTCGCCTCGGGCCTGCCGAAGGCGATGTTGTCGCG
>JAYWBE010000118.1:0-6714 GCA_043781715.1 Gemmatimonadaceae bacterium | reverse complement strand
GGAAATCCGCCCCGAGTCAACGGCGCTGCTGGCGCTTCTCCCTCCCCGAACGTTCCATGGACGCCGCCGCCGGGCGCCGTAAAACAGGAATCGCTTGTATTACCCGTCATCGCGATCGCGGTGCCACCAGATTTGCAACAGCGGATACGGCAGCTGACGCTCGTCGATGTCGTCGATCTCGCGTTACGCAACAATCCCGCGACGCGCGCTTCGTGGGCACAGGCGCGCGCCGCTGCCGACCTGTTCGGCTCCGCACGCGGCCAGTACTACCCGACGGTAGGTGCCGCTGGTACTGTGTCGCGTATTCGATCACCGGCAACCGGGACGCGCCCAGCGGGCGAGCGAACGGAATACGGGCCGTCCATATCGCTCAACTATCTGCTGCTCGACTTCGGCGGCCGCTCCGGCTCGATCGAGAGAGCCCGCCAGAGCCTCTTCGCGGCAAACCTCTCACACAACGCGACGATTCAAAACACCGTGCTTCAGGCGCAGGTTGCCTACTTCACCTACATGGCTACCTCGGCACTGCTTGCCGCCGAGCGATCGGCAATCGCGGAAGCCCAGGCAAATCTCAACGCTGCCCAGCAGCGGAATAGAGTCGGGCTCGCAACGATCGCGGACGTGCTACAGGCGCGGACGGCGCTGTCGCAGGAGCAGTTGAATCTCGAGACGACGCAGGGGAGTCTTCAGGCAGCGCGGGGCTCTCTCGCTTCCGCCCTCGGACTTCCGGCTAATCTCCCCTTTGACCTCGAGCCGCTGGCGGGCACCATTCCGGTGTTGCCGCTCGCGCAGAGTGTGGACAGCGTCATCAACGATGCGCTCCGCAATCGTCCGGATCTGGCGGCTGCCCGGGCGCAGGCGGCCTCCGCTGCTTCACAGGTCCGCGTCGCGCGAGCCGCGGAGCTACCCTCTCTCGCGCTCGGCGGAAATGGGGCGCGCACGTTTTCCACGCCGAAGACGTTCGCCGGTCCCTCCTACGCCGTATCGCTTGGCCTGTCGATTCCAATATTCAACGGCTTCTCGCATCAGTATGACGTATCGGCGGCGCGGGCTCAGGCCGACGCCATCTCGGCGCTTGCCGATCAGAAGCGACAAGACGTCATCACACAGGTTTTCGTTTCGTATTATGCGCTGCAAACCGCGGAGCAGCGTGTCGCCACGGCGGATGACCTCCTCGTCAGCGCTCAGCAGTCGGTTCAGGTCGCGGCCGGACGATATCGCGAAGGAGTCGGCAGCATCATCGATCTCCTGACGGCTCAGACCGCACTCGCCAGCGCCAGAGCACAGCAGGTTCAATCGCGCTGGCAGTGGTACACGTCACTCGCGCAACTGGCCCGCGACGCCGGTGTGCTAGGCGTTCACGGCGATACGCCGTTCCCGTTTTCCGCGGATTCAACGGTGTCGCGTCCACTTCAGAGCCCAGCTAACCGATGAGCACGCGCACTTATTCCGCGCGCATTGCCGCACTCGCCCTCTGCGCGATTGCCGCCTGCTCCAAAAGCGATCCCCCGCGGCAGCCAACGGTCCCCGTCAGCGTGACGACGGTGAAGCGCGCCTCGGTTCCGTTCATCGTCACCGCCAACGGAGTCGCAGAGCCGATGCAGACCGTGGCGGTTGAATCACAGGTCAATGGAATTCTGAACCGAGTTACGTTCGCGGAAGGGCAGCCGGTTCAGGCCGGCCAGGTGCTGTTCGAGATCGATTCGCGCCCATACGTCGCGGTCCTCGACCAGGCGCGGGCGCAGCTCGCGCGGGACCAAGCGATGGCGGTAAGCGCGCAGCGCGATGCAGCCCGGTATACCGCGCTGGTGAAGGAAGGCTACGTGACCGGCTCGCAGGCGGATCAGGCCGAAGCGAATGCCGCGTCCGCGGCCGCGACTGTAGCGGCGGATCGTGCCAACGTGCAGAAGGCCGCACTCGATGTTGCCAACACTACTATTCGCGCGCCGATCTCCGGCCGAACCGGAAGCCTGCTGGTCCGGCGGGGGAATCTCGTCAAGGCGAACAGCACCCCGCCGCTCGTGGTGATCAACCAGATCCAGCCGATTCTGGTGAGATTCGCGATCGCGCAAAGCCAGTTCCCCGACATCCAGAGATACTATCGGGGCGGGAACGCGCTCCTCGTCCGTGCGACTCCTTCGGAGGGATCCGGGGTACCGCTGGAGGGGACGCTCGCGTTCGTGGATAACAACGTCGACTCAACGACCGGAACCGTTCTCCTCAAGGCGCGTTTCAGCAACCCCGAAGGGACGATGTGGCCGGGGCAATACATGAGCGTCGCGTTGCAGTTGTACGTCGATGCCGGCGCCTTGACGCTGCCGGCGCCAGCGGTGCTGACCGGACAGCAGGGCACTTATGTGTACACGATCGACACGGCGGGCACCGCCAGACAGCGTCCGGTTCAGGTCTCGCGCACGGTCGATTCCCTCGCCGTCATCGCGAGTGGCGTCAAGGACGGCGAGCGCGTGATCGTTGACGGTCAGTCCCGCCTCATCCCTGGATCCAAAGTCACGATCAAGGGGGCACGGAGATGACCGCATTATTCATCCGTCGACCCGTCATGACCGCTCTGGTCATGATCGGCATTCTGTTTTTCGGGGGTGTCGCGTACACCAGATTGCCAGTGAGCGATCTTCCGTCCGTTGACTTCCCGACTGTCCAGGTGAACGCCAATCTGCCCGGCGCCAGCCCAGAGACAATGGCCGCCGCGGTCGCCACGCCGCTCGAAAAGCAGTTCTCCACGATCGCCGGCATCGACAACATGACATCGTCGAGCCAGCTCGGCTCGACCTCGATCACGATCCAGTTCTCGCTCGACCGCAGCATCGACGCCGCCGCGGCGGACGTCCAGGCAGCGATCTCCCAGACGCTGCGCAGCCTTCCGCTCGGAATTCTCCCGCCATCCTACCGGAAGGTGAATCCGGCCGACCAGCCGATCCTTTATTTGGCGCTGACGTCGAAGACCATGCCGCTCTCCAAGCTCGACGAGTACGGCGAGACGTTCATGGCGCAGCGCATCTCGATGGTGCCGGGCATCGCGCAGGTCCAGGTATATGGCGGCCAGAAGTACGCGGTCCGCGTACAGCTCGATCCGACTTCCCTCGCCAATCGCGGAATCGGGATCGATGAAGTGGCCGACGCGATCTCGGCGCAGAACGTGAGCATGCCGACCGGCACACTCTGGGGCCCCAACAGAGCGTCGACGATCCGCGCGAATGGCCAGCTCCAGAACGCGGGGGAGTTCCGCCAGATGGTCGTCGCATACCGCAATGGCGCGCCCGTGCACCTTGAGGAGCTCGGCCAGGTCCTGGACGACGTCGAGAACAACAAGGTGGCGAGCTGGTATAACGGCGACCGGTCCGTCGTGCTGGCGATCCAGCGGCAACCTGGAACCAACACCGTCGCCGTCGCGAACGGCGTGAAGACTCTCGTCGCATCGCTACGCACGCAAATTCCGCCGAGCGTTGAGATTCAAACTCTTTACGACCGGTCGGTTTCGATTGAGGAGTCGGTGGGCGATGTAAAGTTTACGCTGATGCTCACGCTATTCCTCGTGATCATGGTGATCTTCGTGTTCCTTCGGAACATCTCGGCCACGATCATCCCGAGCCTGGCGCTGCCGATGTCGCTCATCGGAACGTTCGCGGTGATGTACCTGTTCGGCTACTCGCTCGACAACCTCTCTCTGATGGCGCTCACCCTGGCGGTGGGCTTCGTCGTCGACGACGCCATCGTGATGCTCGAGAACATCGTGCGACACATGGAGATGGGGAAGGATCCGATGAAGGCGTCGTTGGATGGCTCGGCCGAAGTGGCGTTCACCATTCTCGCGATGACCATGTCGCTGACGGCGGTGTTCATCCCGCTGCTCTTCATGGGGGGGATTCTCGGACGACTCTTCCACGAATTCGCCGTCACGATTGGAACGGCAATTCTGGTGTCGGGATTCGTCTCGCTGACGCTGACGCCGATGCTCGCCAGCCGGTTCCTGAAGCCGCCGTCGCACAAGCACGGGAAATTGTTCAATGCTTCCGAGCGCGCGTACGAGCGCATCCTCGGGCGCTACGAATCCAGTCTCAACTGGGTGATGGACCACCGGTTCGCGGCGCTGATGTTCTCGCTGGTGATTCTCGTAGGCACTGTAGTTCTGTACAAGGCCGTTCCGACGGGTTTCATACCGACCCAGGACACGGGTCAGATCGTTGCCACGACGGAAGCGGCGCAAGGCACCTCCTTTCCCGAGATGGTGAGACACCAGCAGCAGGTCGCCGCGATAGTCGCGCAGGATCCGAACATCGCGGGCGTCATGTCGTCCGTGGGAGGCGGAGGAGGAGGAGGGAGCGGCAACCAGGGACGAATTTTCCTGGGGCTCAAGCCCCGCAATCAGAGGGCGAGCGCGGACGAGATCGTCAATGAGTTGCGCCCGAAGCTGGCGGGGATTCCCGGAATGAACGTCTTCATGCAGGTGCCGCCCGCTATTCAGATTGGCGCTCGGGCGGCCAAGAGTCTCTACCAGTTCACCTTGCAGAGCCCCGACATCGAGGCGCTCGACACCGCGGCGACGAGAATGGAAGCCAGGATGCGGAATATTCCGCAGATCCAGGACGTGACGAGCGATCTTCAGATCGCGAACCCGCAGGTCAACGTCGATATCGATCGCGACCGCGCTGCATCGCTTGGCGTCACGGCGCAGCAGATCGAGAGCGCACTGTACGACGCGTATGGATCGCGCCAGGTCTCGACGATCTACACACCGAACAACCAGTACATGGTGGTGATGGAGCTGCTGCCGGACTTCCAGCGCGACGTCAACGCGCTGCGGATGCTCTACGTGCGCTCGGCCAAGGGCGACCTCGTGCCTCTGAGCGCGGTCGCGACTCTGACGCAGAACGTCGGCCCTCTCTCCATCACTCACTCGGGACAACTTCCGGCGGTGACGATCGCGTTCAACACGCGCCCGGATGTCGCGCTGGGAGAGGCGACGGCGGCCGTGGAGGCCGCAGCCGCGATCACCATCCCTTCGACGATCACGACCAGCTTCTCCGGGACCGCCCAGGCGTTCCAGGCGAGCCAGCAGGGACTGCTTGCCCTGCTCATTTTAGCGATCTTCGTGATCTATATGGTGCTCGGGATTCTGTACGAGAGCTTCATCCATCCGGCGACGATTCTCACCGGGCTCCCCTTTGCCGCATTCGGCGCGCTCGTAGCGCTATTCATTTTCAGAATGCCGCTCGACGTGTATGGATTCGTCGGTCTGATATTGCTGGTCGGAATCGTGAAGAAGAACGCGATCATGATGATCGACTTTGCGCTGGAAGCCGAGCGAACGCAGCACATCCCGCCGGCCAAGGCAATCGTTCAGGCGGCGACCGTGCGTTTCCGTCCGATCATGATGACGACGTTCGCCGCGCTGATGGCGACGCTCCCGATCGCGCTGGGGAGAGGAGCAGGCGCGGAGGCACGCCGTCCGCTCGGAGTAGCGGTGGTGGGAGGACTGGCGTTTTCGCAGCTGGTGACGCTGTACGTGACGCCGGTGTTCTACACCTACTTCGATGAGCTGCCGGAGAGAGTGCGGGGCCTGACGAAGAAGACGATCGCGAGAATTCGCGGGCGCCGTCCACCGTCGCTCGCTTCCAGCGAGCCGTGAGGGAATACCTGACGCGACGCTGAAGGGCCATCGTCGGAAAGCGCAAGACCTGATTTCGGAGGAACGTAGAATGCCCGGTTACAAGGGCATTTGGAGGCTCGTCATCTCAGCGAGTCTTCGAGCGAGCACATTGAGTTTCAGCTCACGCCCTTTCTCATCATAGAGGTCATCATGTTTCGCGCTCCTCGTACACCGCGGCGGATCCAGCTTGCGGCGTTACTGCTCGCTTTCGGCACGCTATCCGCTTGTGGCAGCGACCCATTGGGGCCGTTCCAGCCACAGATCAGCAACGTTGCGGACAACTTCCAGCTCCAGGCCACGAACGTCTCAAACGTGACCACAACGCTCACTTATCCGTGGACCAACTCGGGGACGCGGGCGACGATCAACCACTCGACCGTTACGTCGGCCGGTACGACGCTCCTGGTGATCAAGGACGGTGCCGGGGCGACGGTCTACAGCAAGGCCCTCAGCCCCAGCCTCAACGAACCCACGATAGTCGGACAAGCCGGGACGTGGTCGGTTCAACTGACAATCACGAATTACTCGGGAACTCTGAACTTTCGTGCGCAGAAGCTCTAGGCTTTTGCAGCAGCTCTAGGCTCTCCGGCAATTGTAGTATCAATGCCGTAATTCGGTTGTAGTATCGAAGAATACCCGGGACGAGACTCGAACTCGTAAGGCCATAGGCCGCGGGATTTTGAGTCCCGTGCGTCTACCGATTCCGCCACCCGGGCGCAAATCACAATTTAGCCGATTGACGCCCTTGTCACGAGAGATTTCTGAGGTTGTTGGCCGTCACCGGAGATCCGCGCCCACAGCAAGTGCCGATTTGGACTTTCTTCGATCGAAGATGAAGTAGATAGCGATTCCGACAACCGCCAACGCCAAAACGCCGAAGCTGGCACGCGCGATGTGCTTCTCGAGCAGTGGCAGGTCGCGTCCGAAAAAGTAGCCAAGGGAGCCGAATACGATCGCCCAGACGATGCTCCCAATCGAGGTGTAGGTCACGAACTTCTTGAACGACATGCATGCCGCGCCGGCAACGACCGCCGCCCAGGTCCGCA
>JAYWBE010000117.1:0-6728 GCA_043781715.1 Gemmatimonadaceae bacterium | reverse complement strand
CGGACATTCTTCCGGCTCGCAGCGTGTCCTCCACACCCTCGGCGAACCGCTTCAGCGGATTCGGCGCGGTCGACAGCTTCGGAGCGTACTTCGACTCCAGAAAGTCGATGTAGTCGAGGATCTGATAAATCTTCTCCTCGGGCAGCGTATCGAGCTTGCGAATGAGCCGTTCGCGCAGAATGTCGTTCATTTCGCCGGTTCCCCCTTTCGTCTTGCGATGACGCCACATAGTAACGTCGCGTGTCTCTTACTAATGGCTGGCAACTACGCTTCTGACACCTCGCATCCCATTCAGTTGCGGTCGCCGTTCACCCTCCCCCGCGCCACCTCGCCCGCCTTCCGCGCACATCAATATGCACGTAATTCGTGCTGGAGTGACCAGTCGTGTAGATGCCGAGGCCGCCCACCAGGTCCGGGTGCTTCAGCTCGACTATCTCCACCGCCAAACCTACCATACGGCTGTCGATCGCGGTGATTTTTCCGTCACCGTTGGCGTCTATCGCCACGTCGGCGGCGTCACCGTATTGGTGCTGACTGTCGCTCGCCGCGCGCCGGACCCTTCGGTTGTGCTCGGGAGCGCGAAATCCGGAATGCACATCGATCTCGATGTCTGCAATTGCCTTGTTGCCGTGCCAGCGCGCGATCTCCTGAATCACCAGCTCCAGCTTGTCCAGCAGCTTCGGATTCACGGCCGCGAAGCTCGGCCACACGCCCTGCTGGTCGTGATTCAGAAAGTCGCCGACCTTCAGGTGCTTGGTAATAGGAATATCGACGTCGGCGGGGGTGATCTGGAGAAATCCCTCCGGCGGCGGCGTCTTCCCACGCACGCGTTCCGCCAGATACATCCCGATGCGATAGCCGTGGAGCATCGCGCCCTCTTTCTCCTCGAAAGGAACCAGGACCGCGAGCGTCAGACCTTCGACCGCGCGCTTCTGGCCGCTCTTCAGGAGCGCTAGCCTATAGAAGCCAGCCGCGGGCGGCGCGGTGACCTTGTCTCCAGTGAGCGGTTGCGCTTCTGTCGCCAGCGTCGAATCGCCATTTCGAATCCACGCGTATTGCAGCGCCGTCGGATCGCCGTGCACGTCGAGGGGATACGAGATCTCCTCCGCCGGCATCGCGAAAGCGAGCTTCAGCTCCCCACTCGCTCCGAACGCGCTCGCGGATGGCTCCGCCAGAGGGACTATGGACCGGGTGAACGTTCCGATCGGTTTGTCGGTGGCGTCGCTCGCAGCCTGCAGGAACTGGAATGCGCCCACCAGGGCGACAGCTGCCGCGGTGATCCAGACGATCCGCGCGGTGTGGCGCTTTCGAACGGGGAGATCATCGGGAAGCTCGAGCTCTTCGCCGGTCGGATGATCCCGTCTCTCCCCTACGACCGCAGACTCCAAGCGGCGTTCTTAATAGATGTAGACCGGAGTACCGACCGCGACCATCGGGTACAACCGCTCGATGTCCTCGTTGCGCATCCGGACGCAGCCATGACTCACGGACTGCCCGATCGATTCGGGATGATCGGTACCGTGGATGCCGTAGCCGTCGCCGAGCTCGAGACGGCGCGTTCCCAGCACGCCCATGTACCTGCGGGCGGTAGTGCCGTACGGCGGAACGACGATGTTCCCATTCACGACGATCTCCTTTCCTTCGACGCCCCCACCCAAAGACACTGTATTGCCATTGTTGTAACGCTTCACGACTTCGCCATTCTGAGTGGTGAGGACTCCATCACCAGTCGAAATCTTCTCACCCTCATCGAGGTGTACAATTCCCAGTCCCTTCTTGTGCGCCTGCTCGACGTAGTGCCAGTCGGGTGGAACCCACGCCGGATCCTCATCCTTGCCCTTAACGGTGAGCCGCCCGCGCGGCGTCTCGAAGCGCCACTGTCCCGCCGATCCGCCCACCAGCTCCTTGCCGCTGCCGGTCGCCACCGGCGCCTCGAACAGAACGTCCTTGCCCTGCTTGTACCAGAGCCGATGGTCGGCCATGCTCACGACTATGTACGGCTGGTTCGTCGCCTCGCCGGCGGTCTCGTTGAGAAGCGCCTTCAGGCTGTCGCCGGTCATGCCGAGCTTCGACTTCACCTCGTTGAGGACGCCGAGGTTGTCGTTGTAGACCATGCGGTTGACGTCGCGCTGGTAGCGGAGCTCCGCCGTTTTCGTGAGCAGCATGACGCTGAGGATCGCCGCGACGATGAATCCGGTGATCAGCATCCAGACCGTTTTGCCGCCGTACGAAAAGATTTTGCTCACTCCCATTTGCTACCTCGTTTGCCCCGTTGGCTGACGCATGCCCTACTCAGTAGAAGTATACCTTCATACCGGCATTAAGGTTCGGCTTTATCGCCTTCATGTCTACGAGGCTGATGCGGAGCGATCCGGGTGGGATCGCGGTCGAATCGTTGGCGAGCTGAGCGCTCTCCGACGACAATATCTGGGTCCCGCCATCGAGCGTGATCTTCGTCTCGGAGAGGGCCGCGACGGTGCGTTCTCCTCGCGGAATCGCCGCGGGCGGAGCGTCCGACGATGCGGACGGCGTTCGTTCCGGCCCGAATTGCACCGGCATTTCTCGCAGCACCGCGCCTTCGCGCGTGAGGTACATTCGGGAGCTGTCGACCGACACATTCAGGTGCAGCTTCTTGTCGAACTTCGACTGCCGCTTGGCCAGCTCGATCGCGATCCGAAGCTTGTTCTGCTCCGACTGCACAATCACATCCGATCTCTCTCGCTCGGCCTGCGACATGTGATCCCGGAGCTGCTTCACGTCCTGGTTGTATTTCACCCGCTTGGCGATGAGCCATCCGTCGACGGCGATCATCGCGATAAGACCAAGTCCGAGGACGAAAACGAATCCCGGATAGGCGCGCCTGAAATCGCGCCAGGTGCCGCGGCGCCGGTCGCCTTCTTCGGAGCGGTGGGGGTGGCGGCGTGTTTCCGGGCCGGTCTCCTGTTTAGGTCTGAAGATTTCCATTGTTTCTCTTCGCGCCCTCTCGTCAGGGTAGGATTACATTACAGATATAATGGTCAAGTCACAGCGCGCGCGGCCAGTCGCGCTAATCGTACTCGATGGATGGGGCTACCGCCCCGAAACTGAAGGCAACGCAATCGCACTCGCCAACACCCCAACCTGGGACTCGCTCTGGGGCCGCGCCTCGCGCACGCTATTGGAAGCTTCCGGACTTCCCGTCGGACTGCCTGAAGGACAGATGGGCAACAGCGAGGTCGGACACCTGAATCTCGGCGCCGGACGCGTGGTGATGCAGGATCTGGTACGCATCTCTTCGGCCATCGCCGACGGAAGCTTTTACACCAATTCTGCCCTTGTTGGTGCATGCAGGCACGTAAAGAAGTTACACGGGACTCTGCATCTCATGGGCCTCATCGGCGCCGGCGGCGTGCACGCAATCGACAAGCACCTTTTCGCGCTGCTCGATCTGGCGAAGCGCGAAGGCCTGGAGCGCGTTGCGATTCACGCCTTTCTCGACGGACGCGACACTCTCCCCAAATCCGCGCTCGGGTTCATGCAGGTGCTGGTCGATCAAATCCGGAAGATCGGCTCGCCCGCGAAGATCGCGAGCGTCTCTGGGCGCTACTACGCGATGGACCGCGATCGGAGATGGGACCGCACGGAGCTGGCGTATCGCGCCATTGTACTCGGCGAGGGAACGCCGGTCACCGATCCGCTCGACGCCATTCGCAAGGCGTACGAATCGGGAAAGACCGACGAGTTCATGCTGCCGGTGGTCGTCACCGAGAATGGAAAGTCGGTGGCGCCCATTAGGGACGGCGACGCGGTGATCTGCTTCAACTACCGCTCGGACAGAATGCGGCAGATCGTGCGTGCCCTGATCGATCCCGGCTTCGACGGATTTGATGTCTCGCCGATGCCAAAGTTGGCCGTGACCACCCTCACCAACTACGACAAGACCTTCCGCGTTCCAGTCGCCTTTGCGCCGACGTCGATGGCGCGCATTCTCGCCGAGGTGTTGTCGTCGCGCGGGCTCGCCATGCTGAAGACGGCGGAAACCGAGAAGTACCCGCATGTGACTTACTTCTTCAACGGCGGGGTCGAAGCGCCGTTTCCCCGCGAGCACCGCGTCATGGTGCCGAGCCCCAAGGTGGCGACGTACGACCTCAAGCCGGAGATGAGCGCCGCGGGGGTGACTGACGCGCTCGTGAAGGGCATCTCGTCGGGAGAGCACGATTTCATTCTTTGCAACTACGCGAATGCGGACATGGTGGGTCACAGCGGATCGATTCCGGCCACGATCAAGGCCGTGGAAACCGTCGATCAATCACTGGCGCGCGTTCTGAAGGCCGCCGAAAGCGCTGGGATCAGGTTGATCGTCACCGCCGATCACGGAAACGCGGAAATGCTGATCGATCCGGAGACGGGCGGTCCGCATACTGCGCACACGACCAATCCGGTTCCGCTGGTCGTCGTCGACTGGAAGGAGGAGCAGCGGCTGCGCTCGGGCGGCGCTCTCTGCGATGTCGCGCCAACTATATTATCAATGCTCGGCATCGAGCAGCCGGCTGAGATGACCGGCGCCAATCTTGGAGTGGATTAGTGAAGCACCTATTGAGCGCTCTGGCGCTTGCTTGTATTGCGACGACCGCGCGCGCGCAGGTCGGACATCTTCCTGAAAGCAGTCCCTACCGTGATCTCGAGACCAGCCAGGAGTTCACGTTCTTCGGCGGTCACTACAAGGCCGGCAAGGATCCGATCGGCATCGCGCCGCGCGACGGTCCGATGTACGGAATCCGCTATCAGATTCACGTTGGCGGCCCAGCCTTCCTCATGGCGCGCTGGTCGCACGTCAACAGCGAACGGTTTGAGATCGATCCCACCAAGATCGGAACCGCGCGTCAGCTCGGAAAGCAGAATGTTTCGGTCAACCTCTACGACATTGATCTCGCCCTGAATCTCACGGGGGAGAAAAGCTTCCGCCATATAGTGCCGGTCGTGAATTTTGGTGCCGGCATAGCGACGTGCGGCTGCACAGTCAAGTCCGATCCGTACACCTTCGGCACCCCATTTGCATTTTCATTTGGCGGTGGGCTCAGGTACGTCCCGGGCGGGCGGTTTCAGCTGACGGTTGACTGGAACGACTACATCTACCAGCTAAAATATCCGACCGCGTACTACGTGATTCCCACCGGCGGGACTGCTGCCGTGACCGGCAACCAGGCCCGTTCATTCTGGAAGAGCAATCGGGCTCTGACTCTCGGTGCATCGCTGCTGTTCTTCCGGTAACCTGAACCGCTCCTCCGTGGGCGGACCCGGAGGCCCTGTGGAAAATGACTACGAGGACATCAGAGATACCGACAATCTGAGCGACAACGAGCTGCGCGCGCTCGTCCGCGACACTTTCGACCGGCAGCTTCTGTTCGATCCGGATGATGTCGACGTGTCGGTTCGGGATCGTGTCGTCAGCCTCTCCGGGCGCGTTGGAACCGAGGAAGAGGTTCGCATAGCAGAGCACGTGGTCACCGATCTTGTTGGCCTCAAGAATCTCCGGAACAACATCGTCGTCGATCCGATTCGACGCGCCGAGAGTCCCGAGGCGATCGACGAGCACCTGGTCGACGAAGAGCTGCACGAAGGACTACTGCTCGGAGGTCGTACGCGTTCCGAAGACCCGGAAGCCCAGCACTTGCACGAGGATCTCCGCTCGGAGCTGTTCGGAACGACCGACGTGCAGGAAGCGATTGAGGGAGGGATTCCGTGGAATCCGCCCGATGGTCCGACGCCCGAAGGCCTCAGCGGCTCGGACGCAACCCCGAACGTGATGAACGACGATCACTAGGCACCAGCGCTCGGCATTGCGCAAATTAAGGGATGCCGAGCGCCTTTCTTACCAGACGAATCTCCTTCTCAGCCGCGCATCGCTACAGCCGCCCGGAGTGGAGCGACGAGAAGAATGCCAGCACCTTTGGCGCCTGCGCCTGGCCGAACTTTCACGGGCACACCTACGTGTGCGATATCACGGTCAGCGGCCCCATCGACGACAAGACGGGATTCGTCGTTGATCTCGGCGTCCTCGACGGGATCCTCAAGGAACAGGTGAAGGACCGCTTCGACCACCGCAACATCAATCTCGACGTAGCGGAGTTCGCGGACGGCAAGCTCGTGCCAACCGGGGAGAATCTCGCGCGCTACATCTTCGAGCGCGTCGAGAAGGAGCTGCCGAAGCCGGCCAGAGTGATGCGCGTCACCGTCGGGGAAGACGACAGCCTCAGCGCTACCTACAGCAGGGAGTAACTCACAATCGTGTCGGCTTTTTTCGCACGCCGGATCGTGCGTGCGCTCGCGGCCACAGTCGCGCCATTCGCGCTCACCGCCTGCGTGACGGTGATGAGAAGTGTTCACCCCATATCACAGCGGGCTGAGCTCGGGCACATGATCGACTCGCTGACGTCGCAGGCGGAGTTTAGAAACGCGCACTGGGGCGTCCTGATCGTCAATCCGCGCACCGGGGACACGCTCTACTCGAAGAACGCTGGCAAGCTGTTCATGCCGGCGTCCAACATGAAGATCATTACCAGTGCGGCGGCGCTGGCCCTGCTCGGCCCGGACTACACCTACAAGACGACGTTTCTCGCCAGCGGCGAGGTGCGCGACTCCCTCCTCGATGGAGATCTGCTGGTGATCGGGCGCGGCGATCCGACCGTCAGCGACAACATGAGGGGAGTCGCCACGACGGTGATGGACGCGCTCGCCGACTCGATCCG
>JAYWBE010000116.1:0-2142 GCA_043781715.1 Gemmatimonadaceae bacterium | reverse complement strand
GAGCGGGTGGTGCCATTGCCGCAGGTTCCGGAGTGGGAGGAGATCGCGACTACCATCTTCGAGCATGGGGAGCAGGCGATTCGCAAGGCCAAGACGGTGGATCAGACTCTCTTGTCCCTTGATCAGGATGTGAACGCCATGCTCGAAAAGCGGCGGTACCTGTTGGCGCAAACCAAGCAGCCGTGAGCGCAACCATTCCTCCTGACGGGGCCGCATCGGGGGAGCTACTCTCGGAACCGCTGCCGGGGATGGTCGCGGTCAGGCGACGGTTTCCATGGTCGCGGGATCCGAGCGCGAGCACGCCGTCCGATGTCGGAAAGGCGGCATGGTTGTTTCTTGCGCCGGCGCTCGTTCTAATCTTTGTTTTTTTCTTCTTGCCGGTTCTCGCGTCGCTCGTGCTGAGCGTCACCGACTTCGATATCTACGCGATCGCCAATCCCCCCACGACGCGCTTCGTCGGCATGGCGAACTATGTGAAGCTGTTTCACAGCCCCGAGTTCTGGCAGGCGCTCAGGAATACGTTCTACTTCGCGATTGTCGGCGGACCCCTCACCATCGCGGTCTCCTTGGCGACGGCACTACTTCTGAACGCGAAACTCGTCCGGTTCAAGAGCTTCTTCCGCACAATCTACTTTACGCCTTTCGTGACGACGCTTGTCGCCGTCTCGATCGTGTGGCGCTACCTGTACCACACGCGTTACGGTGTGCTCAACTACGCCCTCGCTCATGTAGGGATCGCGCCGATTGACTGGCTCGGGAATCCACACTGGGCGATGCCGGCCATCATCCTGATGTCGGTGTGGAAGAACTTCGGCTACAACATGCTGATCTTCATCGCCGGCCTGCAGGCAATTCCGCAGGATCTCTACGACGCCGCGGAGATAGACGGTGCCGGTCCCGTTCGCCGCTTCTTCGCGGTGACGCTGCCACTGCTTGGCCCGACGCTCCTCTTCGTGAGCGTCATCACCATGATCGGCTACTTCCAGCTCTTCTCGGAGCCGTACGTGATGACGCAGGGCGGCCCGCTTCGCGCCACGACCAGCGTCGTCTTGATGATGTACGAGGAGGGATTCCGCTGGTGGCGCATGGGATACGCCGCGGCGATTGCGTTCGTGCTGTTCGTGGTGATCCTGATCGCGACGCTGATCCAGTTCCGCCTGCAAAAGGAGCACGCGTGATGGCGTTGCGGACATTGCTTGGACTGACGGGAGTCAGCAGCTAGATGTCGCGGACGAACCCGAGGCTCCTGGTCGTCGACGAAACCAAATTCGGCGCGTCGCTCGATTCGGCTCGAACCCGACGCCGGATCTCTCAGATCGTGCTATACGCGCTTCTCATCATCGGCGCGCTCATCGCGCTCCTGCCGATGCTTTGGATGCTGTCGGCGTCGTTCATGCCCACCGGAGAAGCGAGCACTTACCCGCCGCATCTGATCCCAACCAGGATCACCTTCATCCACTATCGGGAGCTGTTCACCCGACTCAACCTCGGCCGCTACCTGTTCAACAGCGCCCTGATCGCGGTCGTCGTGACAGCGGTGTCCCTGGTGATCAACTCGCTGGCAGGCTATGCGTTCGCCAAGCTCAGATTTCGCGGGCGCGATCGCGCGTTTCGCATCCTGTCGCTCGGGCTGGTGCTGCCAGTGCAGGTGGCGATGCTTCCACTTTTCCTATTGATGAAAAATCTTCACCTCATCAACACCTACTGGGGCGTGATTATCCCGGGGATGGCGAGCATCTTCGGGATCTTTCTCATCCGACAGTACGCGCTCTCGATTCCGGACGACATGCTCGACGCGGCGCGGATTGATGGCGCTTCGGAGCTCAGGATCTACTGGTCGGTCGTTGTGCCCGGGATTTTGCCGATTCTGGCGACGCTCGCGATCTGGACTTTCCTGGCGACGTGGAACGACTTTATGTGGCCCTTGATCGTGCTGAGCGATGAGGCGCACTACACATTGCCCGTCGCGCTCGCGAACCTGTCGGGCGAGCACGTGATGGACACCGAGCTCATGATGGCCGGCTCCGTACTCACAGTGATACCTGTGCTCGCCGTCTTCCTCTTTCTCCAGCGTTACTACATCCAGGGCGTAATGGCCGGGAGCGTTAAAGGATGATTCGTGGTTCGACGACGTTACTGATT
>JAYWBE010000115.1:0-2144 GCA_043781715.1 Gemmatimonadaceae bacterium | reverse complement strand
GTAGATACCGGTTTGAAAAAGCACTGAACGGGATGCGAGATGTCAGAAGCGTAGATGCCGGTCGTAAGTCACTGCGCGCTGACCTTTCTCTTTGGCATACACCAGCGCTGGATTGTGGCTGGACCCGCGCTCGGTGAGGTCAGAGCGCTTTTACCATCACCTGACATCTCTGCTTCTCATATCTCGGATCCCGTTCAATTCTTTTTTCCGACCTACACCGTCCGGCCGATCCCGCGGACTATCCCCTCCACCCGCCGCTCCGGATCGAAGTACTTGCCCGCGACATCGCGCATCTGGTCCGCGGTCACTGCGCGAATTCGCGCGTCGTACTCCAGTAGCTCGTGCAATCCTTCGCCGAACATCCAGGCATCGAGCATCTCGCCTAACTGAGCGCCGCCGCTTTCCTGGCTGATCGCGTGCGAGCCGACCACGTACTCCTTGGCGCGGGCCATCTCGTCGTCCGATACCAGCTCGTCGCGCAGCTTCGCGAATTCGGCGAGGAGACCAGCGCGCGCGACGCCTTCCTTTTCTGGCGATGTCGCAATGTAGGAGAGAAACATCCCGGCCAGTCTTTTCTCGCTCACCGCCGCTTGCACCGTGTAGGCGAGCGACTGCTTGTCGCGCAGCTCTTCGAAAAAACGGCCGCCGAGTCCGCTCGCGACCGTCGCGATGAGATTCGCGGCGAAGCGGGCATCGTCGTCACGCGCGGGCGCTGGAAAAGCCAGCGCAATCGCCGTCTGCGCCTTGTCGCGCGACTCGGCGGCAATCTTCACGCTCTTGGGCCAGCGGGGCCTTCCAACCTTGGGAGCCTTTCCTAGCTGGAGCGCCCCGAGCTCGCGCGCCACGATGTCGGCGACTTCCTTTGCATCCATGTCCGCGACGATTCCGATTACCGCCGCTGATTCGAGGACCCGCGACTTGTGCCACTCTCTCGCCTGGTCTGCCGAAATCGCGCGCAGCGACTCCTCCGTTCCCATTGCGGGAGTTCCGTAGGGATGCTTGGCAAACGCAACCGAGCTCGCGAGTCGCATCGGGTAGCGATACATGTCGTCGCGCAGCATCGCGACGTTTGAGAGCGCGACCGTTCGTTCAGTCTCGAATGCATCGTCGGGAATCGTCGGACGCAGTATCACGTCTCCGAGCAGCTCCAGGGCTTCGGCCAGGCGGGTCGCGGGCACTGACAACGACCAGCCAAAGCTGTCACTCCCCGCGCTCGCCGAAATCATTCCGCCGAGCATCTCGGCGTCTTCCGCTATCTGTGCAGCGCTACGCGTGATGGTTCCCTTGAGCATCGTGCGGGCTGTGAGAAGAGTGAGTCCCGCTTGCTCGGGCTCTTCCTCCACTGCTCCGCCGACGATGTAAACACCGATGCTGGCCATCGGCGTGCCGAGTTTTCTCCGCACGAGCACCGGAACTTCTTCCGCGGTTCGAAAGACGGAAACGCCGGCTTCCTCCTTCTCCAGCTCCGCGCTCTTGGTCTGCGGTGCGATGGTCGCGGCGCGGCGCGGAATCGCCGGAAGGCGCTCCGATCCGCCTTCACCGAGAATCCGCTTCATGTCGGCCGCGTCCTGCGCGACGACGGGCGCGTTCTCCGGACGATAGATGAGAGCCGCCGCTCGCTCCTCCGACAGGTACTTACGCACGACGCGCTGAATGTCGTCGGCCGAGGCGGACATGTAGCGCTTGAAGTATTCGTCGCCCAGCCCCCAGCCGCCCAGCGCTTCCCATCCGGCGAGATAATTGGCGCGCCCTTCGGCCGTCTCGAGGCGTCGAACCCAGCTCGCCTCGAAGATGCGATGCACCCGAGTGAGCTCGTCGTCCTCGATTGCCCCGACGCGTAGCTGGTGCAGCTGATCCCAGATCACGCGCGCAGCCTCGGCGGCGTTCTCGGGCTCCGTCTCGGCGTGTACCACGAACACGCCCAGCTCCGTCGGCGTATAGTTGTAGGCGGTGATGGACGACGCGAGCTTCTTCTCGCGAACGGCACGGTACAGCCGAGATGCGCGGCCCGTCGCCAGGACGGACGCCGCGAGATCGAGCACCGCGGTATCTGGGTCCAGAGTGCCGGGAGTACGCCATCCAATGACGAGTTGGCTCTGAGCGATGTCGCCCGCGAGCTCGCGATAGCGGAAGTCATCGTGCTT
>JAYWBE010000114.1:0-2147 GCA_043781715.1 Gemmatimonadaceae bacterium | reverse complement strand
AAACGTTCGGACGCGCCGCGATCGGTGTCGTGCTCACGGGAATGGGCCGCGATGGCGCGGAAGGGCTGCGGCGCATTCGGGACGCGGGGGGAAGAGCCATCGTGCAGGATCGCGAGAGCTCGATCATTTACGGAATGCCGCAGGCTGCGCTCGCGGCGGCCGGTGCCGACAAGGTCGCGGCGGTGAACGATATCGCGCCATTGATCAGAGATCTGTGCGCAAGCGCGGCCGGAGGCATTGGCGGATGAGGAATCGTCGCGTATCGTTCGCTGAGCCGTCCGGGGAGCGCTCCCCAACCGCCGCGTCGCGCATTCGACCTTCGATCGCTCACCAATCACAGGACAAAGCAGAATGAACGAGGAAAGGAATCACGATGCGTAGGATGCTGGTAACGGGTGCGGCCGGATTCATCGGCACCAACTTCGTCCATTTCTGGGCCGAGCATCATTCGGGCGATGCGATCGTCGGGCTCGACGCCCTGACTTACGCTGGCAACCTCGCAAACCTCGAGCCTCTCGCGAATAACGAGAGGTTCACGTTCATAAAGGGCGATATCCGCGATGGCGACACCATGCGCGACATCATCAAGCGCGAGGGAATCGATACGATCGTCCACTTCGCGGCGGAATCGCACGTGGATAGATCAATCCACGGGCCGGATACCTTCATCGATACCAACGTCAGGGGAACACACGAGCTGCTAAAGGCCGCACGCGCGGTCTGGACCGAGGATTGGTCGGGCGGCGTCCGGCGGTTCCACCACATCTCGACAGACGAGGTTTACGGAAGTCTGGGTCCGACCGCCGCTCCGTTCACCGAGGACACGGCATACGCCCCGAATTCGCCGTACGCGGCGAGCAAGGCCGGATCCGATCACCTCGTTCGCGCGTACCACCATACGTACGGCTTGCCCGTCACGACGACGAATTGCTCCAACAACTACGGTCCCTATCATTTTCCGGAGAAGCTGATTCCGCTCACGATCGTGAACGCGCTCGACGGAAAACCGCTGCCCCTGTACGGGGACGGGCTCCAGATTCGCGACTGGCTTTACGTTCGCGATCACTGCCGCGGAATCGAGCGCGTGCTGGAGAAGGGCAGGGTGGGCGAGACTTACAACCTCGGTGGCAATTCGGAGCGCAAGAATCTCGACGTGGTGAAGGCGATCTGCGCGAGCATCAACAAGATTTTCGGAGCGGACGAGAAGGTTCGGGAGCGGTTTCCCAAATGCCCGGCCGCGCTCGGCGGCGACACTGCCGAGCTCGTAACTTTCGTCAAGGATCGGCCCGGACACGACCGGCGCTACGCGATCGATGCGATGAAGGCCACTCTGGAGACCGGTTACGGACCGTCCGAATCGTTCGACACGGGGCTGCTGAAGACCATCAAGTGGTACATCGCCAACGAGCAGTGGTGGCGCTCGGTCATGGATGGGAGCTACCGGGACTGGGTGGAGCTCCAATACTCAAACGGGCGGCGGACGGCCAAGTAGGCACTCATTAGAGTCGGCCCGCCGGCACACTCCGGGTTGACACGCATTTCATCCAGCCCTACACTACGACGCTTATGGCCAAAACCGATCTTGCTAGTGGCGCCCGGGCGGGGCGCGATTCCGGTCCGCGCCGCTCATGGGTGTATTGGACAGTTGCCACACTAGTGTTGCTCGCCGGCTTCGCCGACCTCGCGCGGGGTGGCGAGACGCTAGCCCCGATTCTGCTTGTAATCGGGTACTGTGTGCTGATTCCGCTGGCCATTCTTCGGTGAGTGGACAGGCTCAGTTTCTGCACCGGGCGAGTAGCTCAGTTGGTTAGAGCGCCTGCCTTACACGCAGGATGTCGGGGGTTCGAGTCCCTCCTCGCCCATCAAAGCAAAACAAGGGACCCACGCCTTGGGGTGTGGGTATGAATGTTTACCGTCTTGGAGGTTAAACCATTGAAGGCACGTTCAGGTATTTCAGGTCTCGCTCTCATAGCGTTCGTGGCAATCACGGCAGCGCCTGTATTCGCCCAAAGCGGCAAGACGGGCGAGCGAGTGATGATCCCCACGCTTCAGAGCCCGGACAAGGACCTGGGAGTTCAGGCTGCCGAAGCTATCCGCAACCAGCTGCAGAAGCAGACCAACGTTCGGGATCTGGTCGTCGTTCCCAA
>JAYWBE010000113.1:0-2147 GCA_043781715.1 Gemmatimonadaceae bacterium | reverse complement strand
TCTGGTTCGGATCGATTGGGCTGGGACTCGTCGCTGCGATTTTGTTGGCGATTCCGGTGCTTCGCGGGTAAGGCGCACGTGTTGTACTACATGCGCAGCAAGTAGCTGTACTTCACGAAGAAGTAATCCGACTTGCGCCTGAGCGGCTGCCAGTTGAACCGCTGCGTCTCATCGGGAATGCCGTCCGCCTGGCTTCCGTAGCCGAGGAAGAACACCGTTCCCGGCGTCGGCTGATACGAGAACAGATAGTCGCCATGCAGCGATCGGGCACGCGATGCCGTCGCGAGCCGGCCTCCGACGATGAGCGGATAAAACGTCCGCGTCTCGTCGCGCAGATCGTCGGTCTCGCTGAGATCGTACTCGCCCACCAGATGCATGAAGATCGCGCGCGTGAGCTGATACTCGATCTTCACGCGTGGAATCACGTTTCGGCCGACGAGACTGTGATCGCTGCGCCGCCAATAGTCTTGATAAGCCAGACTCCCGTCAATGCGCGCCCGGTCACTGGGCCTGACGCTCACCCCGAGCTGCACGAGGTCGATGTTGGCCTGCGCCCACTCGAAGAAGTTCTCGTCCTGGCCGCCCACGTACAGCAGGTTCGCGCTGAACTTGGCCCACTGCGGCGTCGCCAACGAGAACACGTAGTCGCGGTTGGTGATGCGCGGTCTGCCGACGAACGGCAGCGTGTCACCCGTCGGGGCGAGAATCCGGTACGCCGAGTAGAGTCCCTGGTCGAAGCCGAATGTCTCCAAGTACACGCCGAGACCAACGTTCCAGCCGCCGCGAAGTCCCGCGCTGCCGCTTAGGTGAAACTTCTTGTCCTGCGCGTCACCACGGCGAACGAAATGCGAATACTGCCAGGTGTCGTCGAGCAGAATGTCGCCGGTCAGCGATTCCACCGTCGAGCCTCGCTCGCCGAACCAGCTCGCGTGGTGATCGACGCCAGCGTGCACGATTCCCGGGCGCGAGATGAAACCGCTCCGGGCGCGGAAGTCATCGCTGATGCCGGTGAAGAGATAGCGCAGGCCGAACTGCTTTCCATTGCGCGCGAAGACTCCTTCCCACAGGGGTGCGTTGCGCGCGACTCCGCTCGTCTTATCGAAGCTTTTGGCGGCCTGGAAGGAAGTGCTGTAAACCTGTCCGAAGACGATGCGGCCGTCCACATCCGCCACGCGATTGTAATCACCGCCGAGGACACGATCCGTGTACGCGATCCCGAGTCGCGACTGGGCGCCGATGTCGCGCTGCGCGCGGATCGCGTTGTAGATCGCCCTGTCTCGCCCCGACGGCGACAAGCTTCGGTCGTCGGCGGCCGACAGCACTCCGATGCTCGTGCCGGCGACCTTACCGGTAAGCTTGAGCGCAGCATCCGGCTTCATGATGCGCCGCGTATAAATGAGGTTGTGCGGCGTATTGAACGCGTCCATTCCCTCGAGGAAGAATGGCCGCTTCTCCGGGAAAAACAGCGCCTGGCGGGGATCAAACACGGATTGTCCCGCGTCGGATTCCACCTCGGCGAAATCCGGATTCACGGCGCCGTTGAGAGTGAGGGTGTTGGTGATCCCCCACTGAACCCTCCCTCCCAGCTGTGGCGATGAACGATCATACGCCCACCCGCTCCGCCCCGGCGCGCCGGTAACCTTCTGTGTAATTGATGGGTTCACGTCGAGCACCAGTCCGCGACTGAGCCCCGTTAGCCCGTCGAGCGTGCCAGACTGCGCGAGGAAGGACGTGCTGGCGCGTTTGGCCGGCACCCAGGAATCTTCGTTTCCGGAGTGCTGCACCTCGCGCACGATGTTGAGATCCCAGCTTTGCCCCTCACCGGATTGGTATTTGAGGCTTTTGAGGGGGATCCGGATCTCGACTTCGTAGCCGTAATCGGTCAATCGCCCTCTTGAGCTGAACACGAAGTCCTGACTCAGATCCGGCCCGACGCGACCGGAAAGGGTCGGCGTCAACCCACCGATGAGGCTCTGTCCCTGTTCCACGATGGTGCCGTCCATCTGGACGCCGAGTGGATTCACGCCGAACACGTAGGCCTGGCGGTGGTCGTGAAAGGTGCCGAGCAGGATCTGCACGTTGTCATCGGATGCGATCTTGTCGCGATCCGCGAGCGTCGCGTGCACCGCGCCGTGGGGCTCGAAGGC
>JAYWBE010000112.1:0-2155 GCA_043781715.1 Gemmatimonadaceae bacterium | reverse complement strand
GCGTCGGATTTCCCTTGTCCGCGGTAGAGATGGCGCGCGTCATCGAGAACTGGGCCTTGGCAATGTCACCCTTT
Organism: Gemmatimonadaceae bacterium; assembly: GCA_043781715.1. GTDB lineage: Bacteria > Gemmatimonadota > Gemmatimonadetes > Gemmatimonadales > Gemmatimonadaceae > UBA4720. The sequence goes on along the minus strand of JAYWBE010000112.1, from coordinate 2,081 downwards.
GTGTTGGCGGTGGGATCGCACGTCGCAACACTCTGCGCCGAGAGCGGCGATGCGGCGGCGACGCCAATCGACAAAGCGGCCGCAATTCTGGTCACAAAAACTCTCATCAAGGATCTCCCTGATTTGTAAATGAAAAAGACGGGTGGCTGAAAATACGTCCGATAATATACCGATCCGCAACCAACGTTCCTCACCTCGGTGCCGCCGCGCTCCTATCGTTCCTTCCGCGCCTCGGTCTTGGCCGCTTCCTTTACCAGCTCCAGAGCCCGCCGAACGTGCGCCTCGGTCGTGTGAATATTGCCGATCGCGATACGAAGGGCATAACTCCCGCGCACGCGGGTGTGCGAGAGGTAGACTTCGCGCCCCTCGAGGATCTTCGCCAGCAGTCTGGCGTTATGCTCGTCCAACTCGTCCCGGCTCATGCCGGGCGGACAGTGACGGAACACCACGGTCGAGAAGTTTACGTCCGCCATTCGCTCTAGCTCAGGATCGTCGTCGATCCACTCGGCGAGCCGGTGGGCGATTCGAATGTGCTCCCTGATCAGCGAGCGCAGGCCGTCGACTCCAAAATTCCTGATCACGAACCAGAGCTTGAGCGCGCGGAAGCGGCGGCCCAGGGCGACTCCGTAGTCCATGAGGTTCGCGACTCCCTCGCCGTCGCTCACTACGAGGAAATCGGGAATGTACTGGAACGCGCGCTTCAATAAATCCGGACGCCGCGTGTACAACACCGAGCAGTCCATCGGGGTGAACAGCCACTTGTGGGGATTCACCACCAGCGAGTCGGCCCGGTCGCATCCGTCCAGTACGTGGCGCATCTCGGGCAGAATCGCCGCGGTGCCGCCGTACGATGCATCGACGTGCAACCACATCCCGTGTTTCTCGCAAATCTCCGCAATGGCTGGAACCGGATCGATGGCGGTAGTCGAAGTGGTTCCCACGGTCGCGACGACGGCGAGCGGCACGCGCCCCGCCCGCGTATCGTTCTCAACCGCGCTAGCCAGCGCAGCCGCATCCATCCTCAGCGCCGAGTCAGTAGGGATTTTTCTCAGAGCCTCGAGGCCGAAGCCGAGCGTCATCACTGCCTTGTCGACGCTCGAGTGCGCCTCCTCGGAGCAGTAGATCACGACCTTGGGCAGATCCGCCCGCCCCGACATCCCCTCCTCGCGGATGCGAAGCTCGGGACGCATCTCCCGTGCGGCTGCCAAGGCGTAGAGCGTGTTCGACGACGCGGTGTCGGCGATCGTGGCGAACAATCCGTCCGGCAGGCCGAGCATCTGCCGCAGCCAATCCAGAGTCACGAATTCGAGCTCGGTCGCGGCCGGACTCGTCCTCCAGAGCATGGCGTTGAGGTTGAGCGCCGCGGTCAGCGCTTCGCCTAAAACCCCGGCGGCAGTAGAGGAATTCGCGAAGTACGCCATGAATGCCGGATGATTCCAATGCGTCGTCGTGGGAACGATGAGCCTCTGGAAATCGCCGAGGATTTCATCCATCGACTCTCCACGGTCGGGCGGCGATTGCGGGAGGGCGCGGCGCACATCGCCCGGCCGGGCCGCGGACAGCACCGGCCATTTCTCCGGCGCGTCCAAGTAGTCCGCTATCCAGTCGATCACGGCATAACCGTGCTTCCGGAATTCAGCGGGCGACATGTCTGAGACCGGCGGCGCTGGGTGCGACCTCGGCTGTGCTGGCGGTGTCGGCGTCTGGGTCGGCTCTTTTGTCGGCGGCGTCAGCTTCATCGTCACAAATATAGAGTTTCCATGGGCGCGGGACGGGGTCGCTCAGGGCCCGTATATTTGCGAAATGCTCCGCAATCCGATCGTCCTCGTCCACGGCTACTCCGACGATGGCGCCGCGTTCAAGGTTTGGGAGCGCATCCTCGAGCAGCGCGGCTACGACGTCGCGATGATCCACGCCTGCAGCTACCGGTCGCTCACCAACGAAGTCACGATCAAGGACATCGCGGAAGGTTTCGACCGCGCGCTCCAACTGAGAGCGGGACTCGACGCCGACGAGCCGTTCGATGCAATCGTGCATTCGACCGGAATGCTCGTGATAAGAGCTTGGCTCACGGCCTACGC
>JAYWBE010000111.1:0-6777 GCA_043781715.1 Gemmatimonadaceae bacterium | reverse complement strand
CGCCGGAGATTCCGACCGCGATGTAGAGCTGCGGACTCACTAACCGTCCCGTCTGTCCGATCTGATCGCTGTGCGGCCGCCAGCCGTCGTCGGTGACGGCGCGCGTGGCGCCGACCGCGGCATTTCCGAAGGCGGCGGCAAGGTCTTCGACGAGCTTGAAATTCTCCGCCGCCTTGAGACCGCGTCCGCCGGCGATGACGACCGGAGCTTCCGCGAGATCGAGCTTGCCACCACCACCCTGGCGCGTCTCGATCACTTTCACGCGCGCGGACGCTGGATCGATCGCCGGCTCGGCGTTTTCCACGCGCCCTGCCTTTGCATTCTGAGCCGGAGCAATGACGTTTGGACGCATCGCGATCACCGCCGGTTTGGCAGCGATCGCGATCGTCGCGATCACCTTCCCGATGTTCATCGGATGGCGGACGACGATCGAGTCGCCTTCGATCTCGAACGAGAGAACGTCCGTGACGACGCTGACGCCGAGACGAGCAGCTACGCGAGGGGCGAGATCACGCCCCTGCGCAGTCGTGCTGAATACCGCGGCGCGGTAGCTGCCCGATTTCATGCGATCCGCGGCGGTCGCCGTCGCAACCTCGGGACTGTAGTTGGCGAGACCGGCGTGCTCGACGACAATGATTACATCGGCGCCGTACTGTCCGATCTGCGACGCTTTCGCGGCGATTCCCGGCGGCCCGAGAAGGAGAGCATGTACTTCGGTACCTCCGAGCCTATCCGCGAGCATCCGCGCCGCGGTGACCGCCTCGAGTCCAACTTTTCGCACGTCGGTGCCGCGCGTTTCGACAAAAGCGAAGACGTTCGCCATCAGAGAACCTTCGCCTCAGTCTGCAGGAGTCTGACGAGCTCCGGAACCGCCGCCGCGCCCTCGCCCACAATCCGCCCCGCCTTTCGCTCGGCGGGAAGCTCGAGCTTACGCACCGTAAGCTGCGGCTCGCCGAGTTGCGCGGGCTTGACGTCAAGTGGCTTCTTCTTGGCCGCCATTATTCCCTTGAGCGACGGCAGGCGCGCGGCATTGAGACCTTCGTCGACCGTGAGCACGGCAGGTAACGGAAATTCGACGATTTCCTGGGCGCCTTCCAGTTCCCGCTTCGCCGTGCCTTTGCCATTCGCGATCTCGAGCGAAGAAATCGCGGTGACGCACGGGAGTCCGAGCAGCTCCGCCGCCATGGGGCCGACGACTCCGTTGGACGAATCGGGCGACAGTTTCCCGAAGAGAATCAGATCGTAGCCGCCGGTTTTGAGCTCCGCCGACAGCGCCTTCGCGATCGCGAGTCCGTCGAAGGGGACCTTGTCAGCCTTGATCTGAATTCCGCGGTCGGCACCCATGCTCAGCGCCTTCCGGATGGTTTCCTGTACCACATCCGGTCCGAGCGAGATCACCGTAACCTCGCTCCCGGCATTCTTGTCCTTCAATTGCAGCGCGGCTTCCACCGCCCACGCATCGAAATCGTTTATATCGAACTTGAGGCCACCCTCATCTACCGACACGTTGTCCGCACCGATCCGGAAGCGGACATCCATGTCGGGAACCCGCTTGACGCACACGGCAATCTTCACCGCGGAATCTCCAATTGAATGATTTCACATAAAGATACTACTCCCCGTTGTGCGCGTCCTTAGGACCTCTAACGGAACGGGCCGCGCGCTCTAACAAATAGGGTCCGGACGCCTCTCGCGTCCGGACCCCTTTGTTCCGCTTCGACCGCAGTCGAATAGAGTATACAGTTCCAGCGTCAGACTTGCGTCAGCATTCGTTCGATCGCTCCACGCTTTCGCGTCGCCTGGCGCGCGATCAGCGCGACCAGCGCGGACGCGACGAGAACCGTGAGCGCGCCCGCTCCCCGTGCCTGCCACACCGGCCCATAGGCCGCGTTGCGCAGACCGCCCAGCGCCTGGAATGCCAGCGCGGCGACGATCCAGGACCACGCGGACAGCGAGCCCCAGACAACGAGCGCGATCGACACTACTGCCACGCTCGCGATGACCAGCGTCACTCCCGCGGGACCGACGTCGCTCGCTGGTCCGGACGACCACACCAACACACCCACCATCGCCACGATTGTTGCCACGATGAGCGCTCTCAGGCTCCAACGCGGGGTAAGTGCCGCCACGACGAGTAACGGGATGCCGACCACCGCTACCATCATCAGCGCATTCGTCGGTACGTCGGCGATCCCTGCGAGCAGTGGCAACGCCTCGCTGAGCGTCGTCGTCGGCGTGCGCGGCATGCCTCCTCGCGGAATGAGCGCATCCAGGTGGGTCATCGCGTACACGATGCCGCCAAGTCCGAGCCCGGCGATCAGCATGTCGTTGCTTGCCGATCTGGACGGCTCGCTCGCCAGCATCGGAATTCCTACGCGCCGTCTCATCGCGCCGAGCGTGAGCCACATGGCGAGGACAAACAGTATCAACGGGATCGCCAGCACGAATCCGAGCGCGGTAGTGCCGATGAAGCTGCCCCAGGGCTCCGTCGTGTCGTACCTGAAAAGCTGCGACGGCAGGGAGTTGAGGCCGCTCAGTGTCGCGAGCAGGACGAGCACGCCCAGGAGAATGAACGTGTCCCTGCGGTCGAGCGTCCCGTCGTCCAGGATGATCGGGCGCCGGCGCTTGACGACAATCGCGCCTGGCACCACCAGTCCCAATAGCAGCAAAATGATGACGCCCCCGATCAACATCCGACTGGTCTGTCGCGCGCGGTCGGCGCGGAGGAATGCTTCCGGCAACTCGACACCGCGCCGTGCCACGAGCGGCTCGTCGCCGGCGATCTGCACCCAGGCACGCGCGGCCGCCCCGTCCGGCAGCTTCACCGCCGTGTCCGTGTAGGTGACAGTTGCATCGCGTCTCGCCGGGCGTGCCGTTTCCTTGACCTCCGATTCCTGGAGCTTGGATGTGTCTATCCCTTCACGCGCGAGAGATGCGAGCGCGATACGGCGAAGGGCGGCGGAATCGGCGGAACCGCGGCGCGCGGAATCCGGAACTAGATGGCGGGCGTCCAGCGGCCTGCCATCCGGCCACAGCCTGACACGCCATTCCTCGGTGCGTTGCGCCGCGGTGCCCGTTGTGTGGATGTAGCGGACGGTCCACCACGTGGGAGGTTCATACGTGGAGGCGAACCGCTGGGCCTCGGAAACGAGTTTGTGCTGGCGCAGAAACCGCGGCCACGCGTCGAGCGTGTCCGTCCCGGTCTCCGCGAGGCGCCTCCAGCCGGCCGGATTTCCGCCGTGCGAGCGCAGCATCAAGTCGGCCGTACCCAGGACACGCTGGCGGTCGGCCGTAAACTGCGGGCCGAGTGTGGGCCTGGGCGGCCGAGCCACGGCGACGATGACGCCGGCAACCGCGGCCGCCACCGCGAGCCGGCGTGCGCGCCTGGTGAACACGCCGGGCTGTCTCCGAGCGATCGTCGCCACCGGTTCCTTCTCGGCGACCCGCGTCCACGCACCGAACCGGGCCTCCTCCGGCGCGGGTGTGAAACCGCGCTGCCGCGCCCATCGCCACAACACGACGAGGGCCGGAGCCAGCAGCGCGAGGAGGATGATCGCTGCCGTGACGCGGTATTCGACGGAGCTCCCCGACGCGGCGAATATCCCGAACAGCACGAGGTCGTACACGAAGTGCGCGACCACGGTGACGATAAGCCCGAAATTGATGAACAGCACGGCCCAGAAGCAGGCGTCGAGAAAGATCTCCACACCCCGCGAATAGGGAGGCCACGATTCGTAGTTCGCGTGGGCGAACCCGAAGATGAGCGCCGTCGCGACGACTCCCGCCGCCAACCACCACCGGCGCCCAGGACGTCGTCCGATCCAGAGCGAGAGCAGGGACAGCGGCAACGCGCGGAAGAGCGACTCCTCCCACACCCCGGCATTCACCGACGCCGCGATGCCGGATATCCATGGCATCGGCGACGCGATCATGTTTGGATCGTCGAGCAGCTCGCTCGGCACCCACCAGCCGAACAGCGTCCGAGTCACCAGATAGAAAATCGCGACGTACGCGAAACCGATCGCGGCCACGGCATAGCCACCACCAACCCGGGACGCGACCTCCCTCGTGCCGCGGAACCGCCACAACTTCCACCAATCGAGATGCCGCGGGAACGCATGCCGCGTGGACACCTCCGCCGCGGCGAGCGTGAAGCCGACGAGCAGCGTGGTCGTCAGCCCGAGCAACACCGCTAAAAGGACGCGCGTCGCCTGGAACGTGGCCGGCGACATTGCGGTATCGTACGAGAACCAGCTTCCAGGCATCTCGTTGATGCCCGCGGCGAGCGCGAGCCCCCCAATCACCGCGCCCACCGCCATCGGCTCGCGCCAGCGGACACTGCTCTCGCGCGCGAATCTGCTGAGGACGACGATGCCTACGATTGCGATGCCGACAAAACCCAGAGTGGCGAGAAGCGCGAGCAGCTCATTCCACGACCGCATCTCGGCGTACCGCCGACGAAACGACTCGGGAATCTCGACAAACGGTCGGACGCGAGCGGGAGTGTCGCCGGCGATTGCAACTTCAGCGCGGATCGGCGCGCCGCCAACGCGTCGGTCCGCGCGCTCAAACGTGTAGGTACGGTCCACACGCCCACTTGTTTTCTTCGTTTCGTACGACGCCGTGACAAGCTTCCAGGGATCCGCGCGATCGTCGATCCATGTATCCAGCGCAATTTCCGCCAGGCGTTGGCCGGAATCAGCGCTCACCGCGGGCCGACGATCGGCTTCGGAGAGCTTTCGCTCGAACCCGATGATGCGGCCGTCGGGCGCGAATTGGACGCGCGCTTCCCGAGGATCGCCCGGAACGAACGCGCGGACCGACCAGGTAAAGGGGGCGACGTCATCGCCGCGAACGAGCGCGTTCAGAGAATCGTGACCACCGCCGGCCAGTTCGACAAATGTGCGGAGCGAGTCGTTTCCCTCGAAGCGAACCGCGGTTCGCGCGCCGGCGGGCGCGAGCGAGTGCGCGCGAAAAAACGAATCGGCGCGAGCGAGCGCGACGTCTCGGGTGAGGGATTGCTGGAGCGCGACGATCGGAAGGGCGCGGGGAAAAAGCCACGCAGCTGTGGCCGCGGCGACGACGGCGACCGAGACTACCAGGATCGCGACTCTAGAGGATCGCATCAGGCGACGACTCGTCAGGGAATAAGGTTACCCACGACTACAGCGAAGAAAGGTCCGGACGCCTCTCGCGTCCGGACCCCTTCGCTCCGCTTCGACAGCTGTCTAGCGAATACTACCATTGCACCGTCAGACGTGCGTCAGACTGCCTTCAGGCGCCCCAGGAACTCGTCGACACCGACATAGAACGGATTCTCGCGAAGGACGTTGCCGCAGAAGGTGAGCGGGTGGGTCTCATAAGCGCCATGCACCACCACTGAACCCGAGACGGAGGCGACATCGTACATGCACATCACTACGCAGGGAAACTGCTTGGCCGCCCCAGTCACCTTTGCTTCGAACTCGAGGATGTCGAGATCGTCCGGCCACCCGGGCTTTGACCAGCCGATGTTTCCGAGCATTCGGATGCAGCCGCAACCCGCCTCGACCGCCCTTCCAAAGGTGTCGCCGATCGTTCCCAGCATCTTGTCGCCGGTCGGGCCGCCGGTAATCACCGTCAGCCGCTCCGAAGTCTGAAGATGAGCGGTGTCGATTCCCCGTTTGCGCAGGACGTCCACGACCTTCTTGTTGGCCTCGTCGTGGCCAAACACCACCACGTGATCGCCGCTTCGGATGCCCACGAGGAGGAAATCAACCGCCTCCTCAAACTGTCTTTCGCTCTCCCAGAAATAGGCGATGTGATCGCCGAGCTTCACCCGCTCGTCTCGCAGCCCCAGATCGATCTCGCCGCTGCGATGCTTGGTTCGCTCCTCTTTCACTCGAACGCGCTCAATCCCGTCACCGCCTGCCCCAAAATCAAAGTATGAATGTCATGCGTACCCTCGTAGGTATATACACTCTCGAGGTTGGCCATGTGCCGCATCGACGAATATTCGGCAAGAATCCCATTGGCGCCGAGCAGTCTGCGCGCTTCACGGGCGATGTCGGCGGCGGCGCTCACGTTGTTTCGCTTGGCGAGCGACACCTGCTGCGGAGTGAAGGTACCAGCGTCTTTGAGCCGCCCCAGATGCAGACAGAGGAGCTGGCCTTTTACGAGCTCCGTAAGCATCTCGGCTAGCCGCTGCTGCTGCAGCTGGAACCCGCCTATCGGCTTACCGAACATCACTCTGTTGCCAGCGTAGGCGAGGGCTTCCTCATAGCACGCCTGCGCCGCTCCCATGGCTCCCCAGGAGATGCCATAGCGGGCCTGCGTGAGGCACATGAGGGGACTCTTGATGCCGCCTGTCTTGGGCAGCAGCGCCGTCGCCGGCACCTTCACATCCTGGAGCACCAGCTCGCTCGTGTCCGAAGCCCGTAGCGAGAGCTTTCCCTTCTGATCCTTCGCTCTGAAACCAGACGCATCGGTCGGAACTATAAACCCGCGGATCGACTTGTCGCTCTTGTCGTCTCCCGTCTTGGCCCAGATGATCGCGACCTGCGCGGTCGAACCATTCGTGATCCACATCTTGGCGCCGTTGATGACCCAGCTTCCGTCCTTCTGCTCGCGGGCACGGGTGATCATCCCCGACGGGTTCGACCCAAAATCGGGTTCGGTCAATCCGAAGCACCCAATTATCTCGCCGCTGGCCATTTTCGGGAGATAGTGACGCTTCTGCTCTTCGGTACCGAAGGCGTAAACCGGATACATCACCAGAGCGCCCTGCACGGAAGCAAA
>JAYWBE010000110.1:0-2162 GCA_043781715.1 Gemmatimonadaceae bacterium | reverse complement strand
CTGAGCGCCGAGACGGCGGAGCTCGCCCGCATCAGGAAAGGAGACACGGGCTCGACGCAGCTCGAAGAGCGATACCGCCTTCGGGACGGCCGATCCCTCTGGGTGAGTGTCACTGCCGCGCGGACCCGACCGGACGATCCGCTTGCAACCGACCTCCTTCTCATCGTGCAGGATCTCACCGCGCGACGCGAATCGCAGCGAGGTCTGAGCGTTCAACATCTTGTCAGCCGGATCATTGTAGAATCGAAGTCTGCCCCGGAAACGTTGCGCACCGTTCTCGCGGACGTAGGCCAAACCCTTTGTTGGAGTTACGCCACGTACTGGGAGCTCGATCGGGGAGCCGGCGCCCTTAGACCGGTTCACAGCTGGATTTCTTCGGATGGTTCATTCGAGGAATTCGACCGAAAAACGAAAGCGATTGTATTGCGGCGGGGCGAGGGTTTCCCCGGTCGGATTTGGGAGACGGGTCAGCCTCACTGGGAGAGTGACCTCGCAACGCCGGCGGTGTACCCCCGGTCGGCCGAGGCCAGCGCTGGAGGCCTGCACTCCGCGTTTGGAATCCCGGTCAGGACCGCAGACCGCTTCTTCGGGGTCCTGGAATTCTTTGCGGAGGACGTGCTTCCCCCGGACCAGGCGCTCTTGAATGCCGCCCAAGGCGTGGGGTACCAGCTTGGCGAGTTCCTGGAGCGCTCTCGGGCAATGGGCGCCGAGCACGAGAGTGAGGTGCGGAAAGCTTCGATTCTGGATACGGCTCTCGATTCGATCATCACGAGCGATGAGACCGGGACTATCATCGAGTTCAACCCCGCGGCAGAGGCCGCGTTCGGCTACAGGAAAGAAGACGTGATCGGTCGCCAGATGGCCGATCTCATCATTCCTCCCCGATACCGTGATGCGCATCGGCAGGGGATGAAGCGGTACCTGGCGACCGGCGAGCCTCACGTCCTTGGCCGGAGAATCGAGATCGAGGGTATGCGCTCCGACGGTTCTGAGTTTCCTGTCGAGCTCGCCATTGTGAGGGTGCCACTACCTGGGCCCGCGTTCTTTACCGCGTACATGCGAGATCTCACAGAGAGAAAACGACTGGAAGTCGAGCAGGCGAGACTGCTGAAGGACAGCGAGGAGGCGAACCAGGCCAAGTCAGAATTTCTCGCCACTATGTCTCACGAACTCCGCACGCCGCTCAACGCGATCAGCGGCTACACCGAACTCCTCAAGATGGGTATCCGAGGTCCGGTAACCGAAGCGCAAGTTTCTGATCTCGACCGTATCAATCGGAGCCAGGCACACCTGCTCGCAATCATCAACGACATTTTGCAGTTCGCGAAGCTGGAAGTTGGGCAACTGAAGATCAGCGTCGAAGATTTCTCCGTAGACGCAGCTCTTGCAGTCACCGCGGAGTTGGTTGCCCCGCTGCTCGAGGCGAAGAAACTTTCTTACACTTACCAGCACGGCGACGAGTCAGTGACCATTCGGGCGGATCGTGACCGCTTCCAGCAGATTGTACTCAATCTTCTATCCAACGCGATCAAGTTCACACCGGAAACGGGAAAGATCACCGTCAGCTGGCACCTAAACGAGAACAACGTCGTCATCGAGGTCGCGGACACTGGAATCGGGATAGAGCCGAGCCAGTTGGACCGAATATTTGATCCGTTCGTGCAGGTGCAGTCCGGAACCACGCGGACTTCCGAAGGCGTCGGGCTCGGCCTCGCCATCAGCCGGGACATGGCCCGTCAGATGGGGGGAGACATCACGGTCAGAAGCAAGACTGGAAGCGGATCGACCTTCGGTTTGGTCCTTCCTCGAGGGGCCTAGAGAAACTTCGAGATTGGCGATTCCAGATGATATGTTTCTGCTCACCGAACTGAGTCAGAGACTTGCCGAAATCCAGGATCGTGCCAGCTAAGAAAGCCCGGCAAACAACAGGAAAAGAGAATTCTGATCCGCTGAATAAGCGATCGGCGCCCTCCGATTTGGCGCCCGAGAAATTCCGCGCGATCGGGCATACGCTGATCGATGCAGTCGCGGATTTTCTGGCGCGCTTGCCTGACGCTCCCACGGCTTCCCCACTCCTGCCCGACGCAATGCGGGCCAAGCTCGGCAAACGCGAGATGCCCGAGAAGGGCACCGACATCGCGCCCGTCCTCAAGAAATTCAGC
>JAYWBE010000109.1:0-2162 GCA_043781715.1 Gemmatimonadaceae bacterium | reverse complement strand
ACATCGAGATCGAAGGCGAAGCGTTCCTCGAGCAGGTGACGGCGATGGGCCTCGAGGGAATCGTCGCCAAGAAATCAACTTCGCGATACAGGGGTGGGCGATCGGGCGATTGGCTCAAGATCAAAGCGGAGCGTAGTGGCGATTTCGTCATCGTTGGCTTTACCAAACCCAAGGGAAGCCGCTCGCACTTGGGAGCGCTTCAGCTCGCGGATTGGGTGAATGGAGCCCTGGTGTACGCGGGGCGAGTCGGGACTGGCTTCAACGATGAGCTGCTGAAGGAGCTGCACGGCCTGCTCGATCCGATCGTGCGGAGCGATCCGTTGTGCGCGGGTCCGGTACATGCGCCGGGAGACGAGCCGCTCAAGAGCGAGCAGATCCCCGAGACGAGCACGACGACGTGGGTGGATGCGGTGCACGTGTGCGAAGTGCGCTACCGCGAGTTCACGCCTGACGGACTGCTTCGGCACGCGACGTTTGTCCGTTTGAGGACGGACAAACGCCCACACGAATGCGAGCGGCAGGGATGGGGCACACCCGTTGGGGGCGCGGCGTCGGAGACTATGGTCGCTGAGATCAACGCCGGGGACGGCAGCGCCGCAGACGCAAGTGCCGCGCGAACTAGCGCCGCGGGAACCAGCACCGCTAGCCGGGGCGAAACCGCGGATCGCTCTCACGATCCGCCCGCGCCGCCCGCCAGGGGTCCGGTCCAGAAGAACATCGCCTTCTCGAATCTGAACAAGATCTACTGGCCGGCGGAGAAATACACGAAAGGCGATCTCATCGAGTACTACCGCGCAGTGTCGAAGTGGCTGCTGCCGTATCTCGCGAATCGGCCGGTGGTGCTGACGCGTTTCCCTGATGGGATCGATGGGAAGTCGTTCTATCAGAAGGATGCGCCGGTGTTCGCGCCGGACTGGATCCGCACGGTTCCGATCTGGAGCGAGGAAACGCAGCGCGAGATCAGGTACTTCGTGTGCGACGACGAGGAATCACTGCTGTACGTCGCCAACATGGGGTCGATTCCGCTCCACATCTGGGCGAGCAGAGCGGGGTCACTGGAGCTTCCGGACTGGTGCGTGATCGATCTGGATCCGAAGGAGGCGCCGTTTCCCCACGTGATCCGGACCGCGCTAGTGCTGCATCGAGTGTGCGAATCGGTTGGCCTTCCGAACTACGTCAAGACGACGGGGAAGACCGGCTTGCACATCCTGCTGCCGTTAGGCCGGCAGTGTACTTATGAGCAGTCGCGAATGTTGGGTGAGCTGCTGGCGCGATGTGTTCTTCGCGAGCTGAACGACATCGCGACGATTACGCGTCATGTGACGAAGCGCGGTGACAAGGTCTATCTCGATTACTTACAGAACCGTCACGGTCAGACGATCGTCGCGCCGTTCAGCGTGCGTCCGCTTCCCGGCGCGACGGTGTCGATGCCGCTCGTGTGGGACGAGGTGAACGATTCGCTCGATCCCAAAGCGTTTACTATCAAGAACGCGCTGGAGCGAATGGAGCGCCTGGGTGCGGACCCGGTATTGCCGGTGCTGGAAGCAAAGCCCGACCTTGCTGACGTGCTGGAGCAACTGGCGAGCGTGATGACCGGTGAGACCTGAAGAATGGCTGAAACCGTTGCCGAAAATGAGATACGCCCAATCTCGCATCGCAGCACCAACGACAAGGTGCTGCAGATCGTCACGCCGCTCGTAAAGCCTGGGATCCGCGTAGCCGACATCGGCGCCGGCGAAGGTTTTTTCTCCCAGCTCCTGGGCGAGCACGTCAAAAGCAAACTGGGACTCCGGCCCTCCGATGTGATCACCGCCTGCGACATCTTCCCCGAATACTTTCGATATCCGGACGGGAAGTGCCTATGGATTTTACCGGACGGACGTCTGCCATACGAAGATTCATCAATCGATGTCGCATGCAGCCTCGAAGTGATCGAGCACGTCGAGGATCAGTTCGCTTTCACGCGAGAGCTCCATCGAATTCTTCGGCCCGGAGGATTGGCGATCATCAGCACGCCGAATGTCCTCAATCTGAATTCCCGCTGGCGGAATCTCCATTCCGGTTTCGCGACCCTGTTCGATCCGCTGCTGCTGTCGAGCGCCGACCCTGTTCATACGTCCGGGCACATCAATCCCGTCAGCTACTACTATCTCGCGTACCAG
>JAYWBE010000108.1:0-6795 GCA_043781715.1 Gemmatimonadaceae bacterium | reverse complement strand
TCTCAGTGACCGCGCACAGGGTGCGGCTCGTATTGCTCCTCGACGGCGCGGATGTGCTCTTCGCTCAGCTCGACATCGAGAGAGCGAACCGCGCTCTCGAGATGCTCGATCTTGGTGGCACCGACGATTGGGGCGGCGACACCCGGTTTCTTCAGCAGCCACGCCAGTGCTACTTCAGAGGGTGAGACGCCAACCTCGTTCGCCACTCTGCGCACGGCTTCGATCACCTTCAAATCCGAAGGAGAGTCGTAGAGGTCGACGGCGTACGTATCGCTGTCGGCCCGGGTCGTCCCCTCCGCCGGCGAAGGAGTGGTGCGCGCAAGCCGTCCTCGCGCGAGCGGCGACCAGGGGACGACGCCCACGCCTTCCTCGAGACAGAGCGGAATCATCTCACGCTCTTCCTCCCGGTACACGAGGTTGTAGTGATTCTGCATCGAGATGAATCGGGCCCAGCCGCGTCTCTCCGAAACGCTGAGCGCGCGCGCCATCTGCCACGCGTATCCGGAGCTCGCTCCGATGTGGCGTACCTTGCCCTGGTGCACGAGGTGGTCTAGCGCCCCGAGGGTCTCTTCAATTGGTACACTGCTCTTGAAGCGGTGAATCTGGTAGAGATCGATCGTCTCCACACCCAGCCGGCGGAGACTTGCCTCGCAAGCCTGCACGATGTGCTTGCGCGAAATCCCTCCCATGTTCTGCCCGTCACCCATCGGGAAATGGACCTTGGTCGCGAGGACGATCTCGTCCATTTTTGCCATCTCCCGGAGCGCGCGCCCCGTGATCTCCTCGCTCACGCCCATCGAATACATGTCGGCCGTGTCGAAGAAGTTGATGCCGAGCTCGAGCGCCTTTTTGTAGAACGGGCGCGCGTCGACTTCGTCGAGAACCCACGGTCGCCACTTTGGGGTTCCGTAGGTCATGCAACCGAGACATATCCGCGAGACCTCGAGTCCGCTGCGGCCCAGCTGAGTGTACTTCATCGAGCGCTCCGGGCGTGTCCGCGAGGGGGCAGGCGATCACGTAATGGTATCATCTGATTTTGGGGCGGCGAGGACAGTCTTGGCACCCTCAGGGGGAATATTATATACGCAGTCGATGAACGCGGCCGGCGAATCCTCAACCCTTTCCAGGCAACGGTTGTCAGAAGGTCGACAATGGAGCTGGTTGCCTACGAGTCTCGGAGCTCGGTGAACAATAGCGCGCACTCGATCTGTTCGAGGAGCTGCTGACGAAGAAATAGAGTTCAGTCCGCGGGGAATGATTGCAAAGGGGGGTGCTCCGAAATAGCATCCCTCTTCTGCATCCAGGCCAATCGTGGATTTCATTCACATATCTACCCAGCTGTCATCCAGTCCGCTCACCGCGCTGCCGATTCTGTTCATCGCGGGAGTGTTGACCAGCCTCGCTCCGTGCATCTATCCGATGATTCCGATCACCGCTGCGATCGTCGGAGGCAGCGCCGTCGGGGATGCGCCGCGTGCGCGATCCCGGACTGTGTTTTTGACTTTTGCCTACGTGCTCGGACTCTCCCTCGCATATGCGTCGGTCGGCCTGTTCGCGGGACTCACTGGCACTCTGTTCGGTTCGGTGAGCACCAATCCGTGGCTGTACTTCACGATGGCGAACCTCCTGATCATCGCTGCACTAGCAATGCTCGAGGTAGTTCCGGTGCGAGTGCCGGCCTGGCTCCTGACGCGCGCGGCAACCGCGGGTAAAGGAGGGAGCCTTTACGGCGTGTTCGTCATGGGCGCCGCTTCCGGATTAGTAGCCGCACCGTGCTCGGCTCCCGTCATGGCGGCGGTCCTGACCTGGGTCACCGCGACAAAGAGCGGCGTGCTCGGATTCATCTACCTCTTCGTATTCTCGCTCGGGATGTGCACGCTGCTCGTGCTGGTGGGACTCTTTAGTGGCACCCTGGCGCGCCTGCCGAAAGCAGGCACGTGGATGGTCTGGATCAAGCGGCTCTTCGCGCTGATCATGTTGGGCGTTGCGGAGTATTACCTTGTGCAGATGGGGCTGCTCCTCATCTGAACGGCTCCCGAAAACCCGAACGTACAATCTGAACCTAATGATCAATCGAAAGCTGTTCTCGTCGTCGAAGCTCTCGCTCACGATACTTCTGGCCGCGGCGTCATTGGCATCCACACCCGCGCTGGCGCAGGATCTCGGCATCGAGGTCGGCGCACAGGCGCCGGCGGTGACCGTACAGTCTCTCGATGGCAAGCAGGTCGATCTCGGGAGCTACATCGGCAAGACGCCGATGCTGATCGAGTTCTGGGCTACGTGGTGCCCGAACTGCAAGGAGCTGATGCCGACGCTGCTTGACGCCGAGAAGAAGTTCGGGAAGAGGGTGAAGTTCGTGGGGATCGCGGTGGCGATCAATCAGTCGCCTGAGAGAGTGCGGAGGTGGCTCGCGGCGCACCCGTTGCCGCACGACACCTACTACGATGTCGAGGGGAAAGCGGCGGGCGCGTTCGACGCTCCCGCCACTTCGTATGTTGTAGTGCTCGACAAAACGGGTCGCGTGGTTTACACGGGCCTCGGCGGAAAACAGGACCTCGAGGCCGCGCTGAAGAAGGCGCTATAGAAAGAAAGAGCCGCGGATAAAATCCGGGGCTCTTTGTTATTTCGTCGAATCCGGCTTCGGTGGAGGGGCGAGACTGTCCACGACCGCCGCGAGATCGGTGTACGCTGAAGGAGTGAGAACCTTGAACGGCTTGGTCACGTAGGCGATACGTCCGTCGGGACGCACAACGAACAGAGACCGGTTGTCCAGCTTGTTCTTGGCATCGTACGCGGCGTAGCGCTGTCCGACTTTTCCGCCGGGGTCGCTGGCGAAGAGAACGGGGAAGTCCTCGTCGCGCGCCCACGACGCGAGCGCGGTGTCGGGATCTACGCTGATGCCGATAACGATGACGTTCCGTCCGTTGTTGAAGAGCGTGGCGTACTGATCACGGTACGCCTCCATTTGGATGGTTCAGCCTTTGGTCCGCGCCTGATAGAAGAAGGCGAGGACGACGGTGCGCCCGCGATAGTCGGAGAGTCTGACGGGCGTCTTGAGGAGGCCGTACCTGTCGGCGCCGTCGAGGGTGAAATCAGGCGCGACATTGCTGACCGCGGGGCCAGCGGGGACCGCCGCCGCGGGTGGAGCAGTCTGCTGCGCGCGCGCGACCTGACCGGCGGTCACAAGCGACGCCGCGGCGGCAATCGTTAAAGTCGCGAATTTTGCTCGAACGAGCATGCTTGAATCCCCGGTGCGATATTTCGAAAGGCCTACAACTGCAACTGAACGGGATGCGAGTTGTCAGGTGCGTAGATGGCAGTTGACAGTTCACGATGCCCGGACGTCGGAGTCTACTTCGCGGATCATTCCACGGCTAGCCATCGCAATTGAAAACCATCGCCTTCTTTAAACCCAACTACCGCGCCGGGAGAATCCGGCGCTCGCTGGCAGCGGTCCAGCTGCTCTTGGCACCGCTCGCGCTCGTGGGATTCCCTGGCCTGACTGCCAGCGCGCAGGGCGGTCAACATGCTTCCGGCGTTTTCGAGATAGGCGCGCAAGCAATCGGAGTCGCGACCCGCGAATCGCCCGCGATTGACGGTCGTGAACTCACGGAGGATTACCTGACCCAGCCGATGATCATGGCTCAGCTCGATCCGTGGGGCGGTTTGCTCTCTCTAAAAGGGACACTCGATTTCGAGGGAGCCACCATCAAGCGCGGGGAGCTGAACGCCGGCATCTACGGCGAGGGATACATCGATCGCCGTCATCCGCACACTTATCTACATGAGATGGTGCTCACATCGGAGCGAAGATTTGGCGGGGACGGCACCAATGGCGTGTCCATTACAATGGGGAAGGGCTTTTCGGCCTTCGGTACCGATGACCCGATGGCGCGGCCGTTCGAGAAGTATCCGATCAACCACCATCTGGCCCAGATCCTCGAGCGCGCCGTCGCGATCGGCGCGTTGCGCGCCGGCAGCTGGATCTTCGAAGGAGGGGCGTTCAATGGAGATGAGCCAACCAGTCCTGGAGACACTCCCAACCGGAACCGATATTGGGATTCGTGGTCGGGTCGGATTACGTTCGTTCCCTGGCCGCAGGGAGAATTCCAGACCAGCTACGCGCGCGTGAAATCGCCAGAGAATCCGGATGGGGGCGGCGCCGATCAGCGCAAGCAGAGCGCATCGATCCGCCTCGAAGATGTCCAGCATTCCGGGTACGCCCTGTTCGAGTGGGCGCGTACCGGGGACTACATCGGATCGACGCGCACCTTTGCATATACATCACTCCTGGCAGAAACGTGGGCACGATACGATCGCTTGAACGGGGCGCTCAGAATCGAGCGCAGCGAGCGACCGGACGAGCAACGTCTCGTCGACCCGTTCAGAACTCCGGTTCCCGCTACCGATCTAGGAATTGCGGGCCGCTCGCGCTGGACGATCATTACCGCGCGCGCCGCCGCCTCCCTCATGAATGCCAGAGCTTTGTCTCTCGAGCCGTTCGCAGAATTGGCGCGTGCTCGTGTCAGCCCGACGCTGCGGCCGTCGGGATTCGATCCGCGCCAGTTTTATGGATCCGATCGCATGTGGAGCGTATCGGTCGGGGCCAAGCTGGCGTTCGGGATGTCTCACATGCGAATGGGCCGCTATGGTGTCGCGGTTGCAAGGAAACCGGATGCCAGAATGGGCGGTATGAAGATGGAGGCCATGTAGAATGCGCTTCACGATCCTGACTTGTGCGATCCTCACGCTGGCATGCGGATCCGACAATCCTGTGACGCCGCCTACGGGCTCCCGTGCTCTCACCGTAATCGGAGCCGGGCGGGTCTCGGACCGCTACACCGGAGAGATCTGGGTGCGGGGGGGCGTCGCCTACACGACCACATGGGGAAATCGCGGTGCGCCGGGGAACGCGGTCAAGATCTGGGATGTCTCCGGCGACGTCCCGACGCTCGTCGACTCCTTGATCGTACCAAACGCCAGCACGCTCGGCGACGTTCAGGCGAGTGACGACGGAACGCTGCTCGTTGTCGCGACCGAGTTCTCGCCCGGCTCGATCATGATCTACAGCCTCGCCAATCCCGTGAAGCCGCAGCTGATCGCGCGCTACACAACCGCGCTCACCGACCCCGGAGTGCATACAGCGGAAGTGCAGCGCGTGAACGGTAAGCTTTACGCGTTTCTGTGCATCGACCCACGCAGCGGGTCTCCTGCGCGTCTCGTGATCGTTGATCTGTCCGATCCGGCCGCGCCAACGCAGGTCTTCACCGCGGCGATGGGAAGTCCCTTTGTGCACGACGTCTTCGTGCGAGATGGAATTCTCATCACGGCTCTCTGGAATGAGGGAATCACGATCTGGGACATTGGTGGCGCGGGGATCGGCACCGTCTCGAATCCGATCGCGCTCGGCAACGTCGTCACAGTCGGAGGCGAGGCTCACAACGTCTGGTGGTACCACAACGCCGTCACCGGAGAGAAAAGGTACGCCTTCGTGGGCCAGGAGGGGCCCGGCGCCATCGGCGCCTCGTCGAGCGGGGATATCCATGTCGTCGACGTCAGCAACTTCGCCTCGCCGCGCGAGGTTGCGTTTTTCCACGTCGATGGGGCCGGCACGCACAACTTCTCGGTCGATGAGAATGGCGGCATTCTCTACGCCGCTTACTACAACGGGGGCGTGAGGGCGATTGACGTTACGGGCGACCTGTCGAGCTGTGGCGCCGCCGACAAGAGTCCTGACGGAAGATGCGACCTCGCAAAAATGGGCCGGGAGCTCGCCCACGGGCCCGGCGGGATGGGACCCTTCTTTATCTGGGGCGTGCAGCTGGTCGGATTGCGCGTTTATGCTTCCGATATGCTCAACGGAATCTGGAAGCTCGGCCCGGTATCGTTCCCGCCGGACTGAAACCGGGCCCGATTCAAACCGTAAGGGGGCCAGGGGTTGTCTAACCCTGTCACACCAGAACGGAGTTCTATAATGAAGCGACAGTTTCGCGGTGCAGCCTTCGCGGCGGCGCCTTTTCTACTCGGCTCGACAGCGCACGCGCAGTGGTCCAGCCCATATACGGCGCCGAGGAATGCTGTTGTTGACGCTGCAGGCGCCAAATCCGTCGAGGTCGAGGCGAGCGCGGGAACGCTCCGCGTCGAAGGCAAAGCCGGCCTGCGGCAGGTGCAGGTAACCGGGACCGCCCGGTCATCTTCGCAGCAATTCCTCACCAGAATCAAGCTGATCGCCGAGCGGCGAGGGGATGTCGTGTTCATCAAGGCGGACATTCCCGACGGCGAGCGGGGCTACAACGACGACAACTACTCCGCCGCACTCGATCTCGTGATCGAGGTTCCGCAGGGCATCAACGCCGACGTCTCCGATGGCAGCGGCGATGCGAAGATTCTGAACATTGGCTCGCTGGACGCGACCGACGGCTCGGGATCGTTTTCCGTGATCGGGGCGACGGGATCAGTTCGCGTTACGGACGGCTCGGGTGATCTCACGATCGAGAACGTCGGCGGCGATGTGACGGTGGACGACGGCTCGGGCGACATCAACGCCCGCAACGTGACCGGATCGTTCACGGTCGAGAGCGATGCGTCGGGCGGTATCTACGCCACCGACGTACGTGGCTCGGTGATCGTGCAGAACGATGGATCGGGCAGCATCGAAGTGAACAAGGTGGGCAAGGACTTCAAAGTCGAATCGAAGGGGAGCGGCAGCATCGACTACGCCGACGTGTCCGGACAGGTCGACATCCCGGAGCGCCGTCGCGACCGGCACCGCGGGGGCGGCGAGCGGTAACTCTT
>JAYWBE010000107.1:0-6806 GCA_043781715.1 Gemmatimonadaceae bacterium | reverse complement strand
CGGAGCAGATCCTGCCCGAGGTGGCCGCGCTCGCTTCGCGGCTCAATTCGACTGTGAGCCTGCTCCAGGTACTCACTCCCGTGACCTACTCGCAAAAGGAGATCATGCAGCCGGGTCTGCCCTGGTGGGACTCCGACATCGCGATTGCGGACGCCTACCTCACTCGCGCCGCGAGTTACCTGACCGAGCAAGGACTGACAGTGAGCAAGGACGTCGTCCTGAGCGACGATATCGCAACCGCGATCCTCGACTACTCGGCGCGCACGAGAGCCGACCTTATCGCCATCGCCACGAGTGGGAGTGGTGGAATGAGCCGGTTCGTGTTCGGGACTGTCGCCGACGAGGTAACCAGGAAGTCGACGAGCTCGCTCCTCGTCTTCCACCCGAAGCACCAGGGCGCGACTACTAATGCCGATGAACGCTCCAGCGCAGAATCCTTGGCGGGAGTCTGACATGTCAGCCACGCAGGCACCGCGGGCCGGGACTACCGCGAGAGAGACCGAACCGCCGGAGGATACAACCGCCGCGGAGCGGATGGTGGGAACCCGACCCGGAGAGGTGGTTTTTCGCGAGCTGTCGCGCGACGAAATTGAGGCGATGCTGCTGCGAAACCGGGTCGGTCGTATCGCCTTCTCGCTCCACGATCGGGTTGATGTCCAGCCCATCCACTACTTCTACGAGCATGGCTGGTTGTACGGCCGCACGTCGGAGGGAGAAAAGATCGCAGCTCTCAAGCACAATCGGTGGGTCGCGTTTGAGGTGGACGAAGTCACCGATCTCTTCGATTGGCGGAGCATTGTGATCCACGGAAGCTTCTGGATCCTCCATCCGCGCGGCAGCTCACACGCTGAGGAGCTGTGGACAAAAGCCGCAGAACTGCTGACCCGAATCGTGCCTGGTGCTCTCACCGAGAGTGACCCGGTCGCATTTCGGCAGACGCTTTTCCGCATTGCTGTGAGCGACGTGCGCGGACGAGAAGCGAAGATGAAACCGCTGGAACGAAATCACCCCTGACGATAGAGAGAAAATGAGCAGGAACTATTGCATCACCTCCGCGATTGTCTTCACTTTGGTTGCTCTCGTGCACGCGTGGCGTTTCGTTCTCGATCTGCCGCTGCAGTTAGGCGCGTGGAGCGTGCCGCGGTCGTTCTCGGGATTGGTGGCGATTGGCGCGGCATGCTTGGCCGTGTGGGCCTTCAGAAGCGCCAGACTCGGCAAGCCTGCACCGGTCGCCTATACCTGATCCCCGAATTGCCGGAACTAACTCGCTGGCTCCGGCAATTAGCCATCCTCACGAAGTTGGATTGCTCATGCGACGGGAAGCGTGAACGAGGCTGTCGTCCCTTTGCCTGGACTGCTCTCAATCCAGATCCTGCCGCCATGCGCCTCGACGATGCCCTTCGCGATCGCGAGTCCGAGGCCGGCGCCCTGACGGTCCGTGCGTGAGGACTGCCAGTAGCGATCGAACACTCTGGGCAGCTGTTCGGCGGCTATTCCCTTTCCCCCGTCGAGCACCGAGATGATCACGTCGTCCGCCTCCCCCCGCGCAACGACCACGATCTTCGATCCCGCGGGGGAAAACTTGATCGCGTTGCCAACGAGATTCGACAGCGCTTGCTGAATCCGCTCACGGTCTGCCATGACTTTTGGCAGAGGCGTCTCTATCTGGAGATCGAGGCTGATGACCTTCTCTTCGACGAGGGGTCGGAGAGTCTGCAGCGAATCCGTAAGCAGGACGGACGGATCCACGGGCACCGGTGAGATCACCAGCTTGCCCGCATCCAGGCGATTTACATCGAGCAGGTCCCGGATGAGCGCGTCCATCTGCTCGGCCGCCTGAGCGATCAGCTCAATGCTCTCGCGTGCCTGTGCTCCAACGTTTTCCGGAACGCGCAGCAGCGTGCGGCTCAACATTTTCACCGCGGCGACGGGATTTCTGAGGTCGTGAGACACGACGCCCAACATCTCGTCGCGGGCGCGCAGGCTCGCGCGCACTGTGTCGTGAAGGCGGGCGTTGTCCAGGGCGAGCGCCGCCAGCCGCGCGAGGTCCTCGGCGAATCCGAGATCGTCGCGGTCGAAGCTGCCCTTCGTCCGAAAGAGCGTCAAAGCGCCCATGAGCTGCTCGCGCGCGACGAGTGGAAGGAATAGAGCGCTCTGTGGATTCATCGCCTTCACCGCCCTCAGATAGGCGGGATTGGCGCTCGTTTCAATGAGGCGAGAGGCAGCGTTGGACTGCAACACCACGGGTGATGGCTTCTTGAGAATCTCTGCGAGCGGATGATCCTTCGGCGGAATGCGCGGTCCGGCCCGGCCGACCTCGTCGAGGATTTCTTCGATGCCCGGATCCACATGGGCGGCCGCGCCGGCCAGGAACCCATTACCGACTCGGTTTTCCAGAATGCAGCCATCGGCCATGGTCGGAACCGCCAGCCGCGCTACATGATTCAACGTCTCCGATGACCCGAAGGACGACGCCAGCTTCTCGGCCGCCTCAGCCAGGAACTGCTGCCTCTGCTCGAAGCGCTTGCGAACCGTCACGTCACGCAGCACCACCGTGAAGACGATGTCATCGCCCTGACTGACTTGTGAGATTGCGGCTTCAGCCGGAAACTCCTCTCCGTTTTTTCTGACCCCGGCGATTTCGCGCCGCTCGCCCATTCGCCTCGCTTTCACTTTGGAGCGGCCAAACTCCCCAACCTGACGGGCGTGGCTGCCCCGATAACGCTCCGGAATCAGCTTCTCGATTCGCTGGCCGATAATCTCGTCCGGCGTCCAGCCGAAGATGGCCTCAGCCCCTTTGTTGAAAAAGGTGATGCGTTGAAGCGCGTCCATGCAGATCACCGCATCGGACGCGATTTCTACGATCTCCGCCAGGATGTCGTGCGTTATCCGATCGGGCATGATGTCGGATTATCCCCTACAAAAAGGTGTTGTTTCCCTCTGAACAATCCTCCAACTCACGACAGAGTCACTTCAGGCAGGACCGTAGCTTGGTTGGTATCAGAACCACCCCATTTGAGGTGAAGGCTATGCACGAGACCGAACATCTAAAGATGCCCGCCGGCCTGTTCGGTAAGAAGGGTTCCCGTCGGGATTTCCTGCGGAATACCGCCGTGACCGCCCTGGCCGGAAGCGCGCTGGCCGCCTGCTCGATCGATGGCTCGGGCGCGCAGACTGTCAAGGTAGAAGATGCGGACCACAGCGGTGGCACAATGGCGCCGAACCCAGCGCCACTCACACCAGCCGCTGCCGCCGACGCGATGGACAAGATGCACGAAGCCGGCATAAAGGCCTTCCCCGCCAAAACCGCGGGCAAGGGAAACCAGTTGATGCAGCCTCGGATGGACGGTGCGGTGAAGGTCTACGAGCTGACGGCGCGAAAGCTTCGCTGGGAGACCGCTCCTGGACAAACGGTGGAGGGGTGGGCGTACAACGATCAGATCCCCGGTCCGCAAATCCGTGTTCGTGAGGGCGATCGCGTGCGCCTCATACTCAAGAACGAGCTTCCTGAATCGACCGCGGTGCATTTTCACGGCCTTGAAGTGCCGAACGACCAGGATGGCGTCCCGTACATCACTCAGCCTCCGATCAAGTCGGGACAAAGCCATACGTACGAGTTCACCGCGCCAAATCCCGGCTCGCACATGTACCACTCTCACCACAACGCCGCGACGCAAGTCGGACTTGGGATGCTTGGCGCGTTCATTATCGAGCCGAAGAACCCGCTGCCGATCGAAAAGGTCGACGTCGACTACGTGCTTGTAATGAACGACGGCATGCATGGCTACACGTTCAACGGCAAGAGCTTCCCCGCGACCGAGCCGATCGTAGCCAAGCTGGGCCAGAAAGTCCGCATTCGGTTCATGAATGAAGGAATGATGATTCACCCGATGCACCTTCACGGCATGCACATGACCGTGATCGCAAAAGATGGATGGAATACGCCCGCTCCCTGGAAGTGCGACACGTTGAACGTCGCGCCCGGCGAGCGGTATGACGTCATCGTCAACTGCAACAATCCCGGGACCTGGGCATTCCACTGCCACATCCTTCCGCATGCCGAGTCGGATCACGGGATGTTCGGCATGGTCACTGCCCTGATCGTGAAATGAGGTCCGCATGACTGTGATCCAGCGCACAACTGGCATCGGCTCGGAACGCATCCGTAAGAACGGCGGACAGCCTCTTCCACCCTGGCTGCGCGCGCTCCTTAGGGTTCCGCTCGAGATAAAACTGCTCGGCGCCAACCTGATCATTCTCGTTGTTGCCGTGCTGGTGCTATTCATACCGGCTCGTCTCCAAACCGTACGCTTGATCGACATTTACGTCGTCGTCGCGGCTTTAATCATCGGTGCGATCGTGAATTTTGTCCTGGTCAGGCTCGCGCTTAGCCCAATCAACGCTCTCGAGCGTGTTGCGAAGCTGGTCTCCGAGGGTCGACTTGCCGAAAGAGTCCCGGCCTCCGTTGTGGCCGACCGCGAGCTGACCCATCTCTCGACGACCATTAACGAGATGCTCGATAGTCTCGCCCTCGGCCGCGATCGAATGCGAAAACTCGGGGCGGAAGTCGTCTACGCCGAGGAGAGAGAACGCGCGCAGGTTGCCCGCGAGCTTCACGACTCGGTCGGCCAGACGCTCGCGGCCGCGAGCTTTCAGATCGCCGCGGTCGCACACGAGATTGGAGATCACGGCGCCTCGGCCCGGCTGGCGGGCGTGCGTGAGCTGTTGCGCACAGCGCTTGAGGAAATCCGCAACGTCTCTCGCTCGCTGCATCCGCGCGTCGCGACCGATCTTGGTTTGCCGACGGCGCTCGAGGCACTGGGTGATGCGACACAGCAGCGCTCGCTCGTGGATGTCCACGTCAACGTTGATATTGACGGGGTGGTGATTCCGCCCGCGCTGTCGGCGACATTGTACCGCGTGGCTCAGGAAGCGCTACGCAACGTCGAGAGGCACGCCGACGCCGGGCATGCAACTGTGTCGCTCCGCGCAAGGCCTGGCTACGTCGAGCTCGAGGTCAACGACGATGGTCGTGGATTCGACGGGCCTCTGGAGAAGAGGCGCGGGGAATCCGGCCTTGCCGCAATGCGGGAGCGTCTCTCGCTTGCCGGCGGTGAGTTGCATATTGATACTGCGGGGGATCACGGCACGCGCGTCATCGCGTGGGTAGGAATGGACACGGAGGCAGCTTGAGAGACGGCGTCATCCGAGTGGTTCTCGTCGACGACCACAACGTCGTGCGTGCCGGCCTGAAGGCAGTGCTCGGCAGCGCCTCGGACATCGAGGTCATCGGCGAGGGATCCAACGGCAAGGAAGCCATCTCCCTCGCGGAGAGGCTGGATCCGGATGTGATCGTGATGGACCTTTCGATGGGCGAGATGGACGGCGCCGAGGCCACGAAGGCGCTGGTGGGAAACAAGACCCGCGCAAAAGTGCTGATTCTCACGATGCACGCCGAGGACGCGTACCTCGTTCCGCTGCTGGAGGCGGGCGCCAGCGGATACCTGGTCAAGAGCGCCGCCGACCGTGAGCTCATCGACGCGGTTCGCGCAGTAGCCCACGGCGATGTCTACATGCAGCCGTCCGCGGCCCGCGCCCTGGCGCAACGAATCCAGCGAAGAGCCGAGCACGCCGACGAACGCACCAAGTTCGAGAAGCTCACCGAGCGCGAGCAGAACGTCCTCAAGTTCGTGGCCCGCGGGTACAGCGCGCCGGAGATTGGCGAGAAGCTGTTCATCAGTCCCAAGACGGTCGATACCTACAAGCAGCGGATCAACGAGAAACTTGGGCTAGCGCATCGCAGCGATTACGTCGACTTCGCTCTCAAGATCGGACTTCTCGCGGACTAGCTGCCGCTGGTCGCCGGAGGATTCCCCCAGGAAGCTCATCGCCGCGCGACGCACTGCGTCCGTGAGCCCCAGCAGGTAGTCGGGATGCGCATCGACTGAGAATGGATTCATCACGGTCGCGCGCAGGACCGTCAGGCCTTCGGCGATGCCCTTCTGGTACGATTCTCCGTCCTTGCCCAAAGAAGACAGCAGCGGTCTGATTGCCCCGTCATACGCTGGGGAAGTCAGCTTCGTTCGCGTGATCATGTAGGGGGCGGACATCTCCGCGTCCGGACTCAGCTCTCTGTAGATCATCTCATTGAGAGCATTGAGCGCGCTCAGAGTACTGAGCGAGGGATGGTGCAGCAGAAAGCAGACGATATTGAGGTCCGGCTCGGAAAGCCGGATTACGCGAAATGGGCTGAAATGGGGGGAGCCAAGAAGCGCATAGAGATCCCGCGCTGCTTTCAGCGTCGACGCGATGATTCTTCCATGGCCCGCGCTGTTCAGGGGAATCGTCTTGTGACTGAGCCAGGTCGCGGCGGCCGATGCGCCGGGCTTGGACCCTTCGAATATGAAACGGCCAATTACGGGCGCGTCGCCGTTTTCACGCGAGGTGGTGAGCGCGAGATACGGGGGATCGGTTGCGACCAGCTCGCGACCACGCCTGTCCTTGAGAAGAAACGCTCCGGCGGGGTACGGTACGTAGCCAAGCTTGTGGGGATCAATGCTTACGGAATCCGCGTGCTCGAGAGCGCCGACGGATCGCGCCCATTGATCCGTGGGCCAGTGCGCTCCGCCACATATCTCGCGAACTCCGGCGGCGGTGTGCCGCGAGCCGTCGGCGGCGCGCGTCAGAGATGCCGCGTAGCCGCCGAAGCATGCATCGGAGTGGATGTGGAACGTCACGCCCAGTTCCCCCTCCGCGCGCGCTCTCACCTCCACAATGCGCTGCAAATCATCAACGGCGCCCTGCTC
>JAYWBE010000106.1:0-6813 GCA_043781715.1 Gemmatimonadaceae bacterium | reverse complement strand
ACGAGCTCCCAGAATGCGTCGAATCTCCCGGACGCGACGCTCGACAGGTCGAGCGCCGCCGAGCCCGCACGGCGAATTCCAGCTGTCCCGCGCATCACCAAACTGAACTGCTCCATGTACTGTGGCAACTTCTCGAGGGTCTTGAATGGGAAGCCGGTCCCGATCAGGGACCTGCCTGGCTCCCGCAGACTGGAAACGCGGATGCGCTTGCCGTTGAGAAAGGCGCCGCCGCCGCGTCTCGCCGTGAATTCCTCGTCCCGCGCGACGTTGAGGACGACCCCCGCGCACAGGACGCCGTTGCGCGCGATCGCGATCGACACGGAATACTCCGGGTAGCCGTGCAGAAAGTTGGTGGTGCCATCGAGCGGATCGGCAATTACCACGATTCCCTTGCTCGCGATGGCGGTCGGCGATAGCTCCTCGCCGAGCACGGTTGCAGCGGGGAGGCGGCGACTGATGACGCCGACGATTTCGCGCTCGGAGGCTTTGTCCACCTCGCTGACGAAGTCGGAGGGCCCCTTCGTCTCCCACACCAGCTTCTCGCGCTCAGCGGTGGCGTCTCGAATCACGCGGGCTCCGGCGCGAGCCGCTTCCAGCGCGGTGTCGAGCAGCTCGGAATCGCCGCTATCAGTTTGTGAAATTGCTTGCAACTCCTCTCGCTCGCTCTTTAATTTCGCGCAATGGTCCGCATCTTCAGCGGCATTCAGCCCTCCGGCTCTCTGCACATCGGAAACTACCTCGGCGCCGTCAAGAACTGGGTTGAGCTGCAGCACAAATACGAGTCGTTCTTTTGCATCGTTGACTACCACGCGATCACGGTTCCGTACGAGCCTGCCGATCTGCGCGCCCGCACGGCTGACATGGCGTTGTCACTGCTTGCCGCCGGACTGGATCCGTCGAAGTGCACGCTGTTCGTGCAGTCGATGGTGCCGGAACATACCGAGCTGGCCTGGATATTCAACACTCTCACCCCCTTGGGCGAGCTCGAGCGTCAGACTCAGTTCAAGGAAAAGGCGAGCAAGGAAGAGAGTGTGCCGGCCGGGTTGCTGATATATCCCGTGCTCCAGGCGGCTGACATTCTGCTATACCGTGCAGAGCTGGTTCCTGTGGGAGAGGATCAGCTGCAGCATCTCGAGCTGTCGCGCGAGATCGCGCGTAAGTGGAACGCGCGGTTTGATGCGGGATTCTTCCCGGAGCCAAAGGGACTTCTCACTCCCACCCGGCGCATCATGGGACTGGATGGCCAGTCGAAGATGTCCAAGTCCCTCGGGAACACTATCGACCTGCTCGAGGATCCGGCATCGATCTGGGAGAAGCTGAGGCCCGCGGTGACCGATCCGAAACGCGTGCGGCGCACCGATCCCGGGACCCCGGAAGTCTGCAACATCTATCATTTGCACAAGGCGTTCAGTCCGCCGGCGACGGTCGAGCACGTCGCCGTCCAGTGCCGGACGGCGGGCTGGGGTTGCCTCGATTGCAAGAAGGTTCTGCACGAATCGATGGAGAAGGAGCTCGCCCCAATTCGCGCGCGGGCGAAAGAGATAGCCGCAAATCCGAAGAAGACGAAAGACGACCTCGCCGCCGGGGCCGCGCACGCTCGAACGGAAGCTCAGAAGACGATGCGCGAAGTGAAGAATAAGATGGGCCTCACCTAGGCCGTCCGGGATGGCTCAAGCCGACCTCGTTCAGCGCGCGAAAAGTCTGCTCGATGAGCTGGCGCTGGCCCCGAGATTTTCCGGTAGCGCTGAAGAATCGGCAGCGAGAGCCGTCTGCCGGGCCGAGCTGGAGCGCGCTGGATTCGAGTGCCGGGAGCTGTCGTTCGAGTACTCCCAGTGGCCCGGACGCTGGGGACCGCCCATCGCCGCGGCATTTCAGGCCGCCACAATTCTCACTGTCGCGCATATGGCGGTTCACCACGGCCCGCTCGCGGCGCTGGTGGTTGGAGCGGCACTCCTGAGTGCGCTCATCCTGGCCTCCGGTGACGCGAAGCGGCGCTGGACCGCGCAGTTTCCGCTGCAGCGCGGGATATCTGCAAATCTGGAAGCGAAGCGCGGAAATCCGGAGGTTTGGCTCGTGGCGCATGTCGACTCGAAGTCCCAGACCGTGCCGATGCTGATTCGAATCGCGAGCTCAGTCACGCTGACCATCGTCACTGCCTCGTCGTTTATCGTTCTCCTGCTCGCGCTTTTGGGTGTGAGCCTCGTCGAATGGGTGTGGTACGCACTCGCGATCGCGGCGATCGCCGGAGCGCTTCCTTCGATGCTCTGCTTCGTCCGAAACGAGTCCAACGGCGCAGTCGATAACGCGAGCGGAGTGGTGGCGACTCTCCTCGCGGCCCAGTCGGCCTCAGCGTCCCGCGACCTCGGGGTACTCATCACCAGCGGCGAAGAGCTCGGCCTGGCGGGTGCGCGCGCCTGGGCGGGTGCCCACGCGTGGGCAGATTCAGCACAGCCCTGGATCAAGGTCCTGAATTGCGACACCGTGGACGACGCTGGCGATTGGCGGTGCATGCATACCGGGCCCAGGCCCAAGCGAATGGCGGCCGCGGCTGAAACAATCGCCGGCGGGCTGGGCTTACGGCTGCCTATAGGCCGTCTCATTCCGGGGATCCTGGCTGACAGCATAGCGTTCGCCGATCTGGGTATCGAAGCGGTCACGTTGAGCAGAGGAACCCTGTCGACTCTCGCGCGCATCCATACCCGGCGCGATAATTCCAATGCGCTTACGGGGGCGGGCGCCGCGGAAGCAAGCGTCCTCCTTTCTGCTCTAGCCAAGGAACTGGCCTGATGTATCTGCTGATTCTCGCTTGCGTGATCATTCTATCGCTGATCCTGATCGTCCTGGGCCTCCCAGGACTCTGGATAATGGTGGCGACGGCTGTCGCGTATAATTTGATCGTCCCTGGTGAGCCGATCGGCTGGGTCACCCTGATTGCCGTTGCGGTGCTGGCGTTTGTCGCTGAGCTTCTGGAGTTCTCGCTCACCGGCCGCTTCGCCAGGAAGTACGGAGGCTCGCGCCGCGCTGGTTGGGGAGCGATTCTTGGAGGCATCGTCGGAGCGATGGTCGGGATTCCCGTACCGATCATTGGATCGGTGATTGGAGCGTTTCTTGGCTCGTTTCTGGGCGCGCTCATTGCAGAATTTACGGGCGGATCGTCAGCGGGTGATGCGACCCGCGTCGCCAAGGGAGCGTTGATTGGACGCGTGGTATCAACGGTTCTCAAGATCGGAATTGGCCTGACGATTGGTGTTTGGATATTCATTTCAGCCGCGAAATAATTTTCCCTGCCGACCGAACCATGACAGCAGCCGAAAGCGTCACCGCCTCGATAGACTCAGCCCCCGTGGAGGGGAAGTACGTCTACTGCATCATCCGGAACGATCGCTCGCGCGAGTTCGGCGAGATCGGCATCGGGAGCGGCGCGCGCGTCTACACGGTCAGCCACAAGGACTTGGCGGCGGTGGTGAGCGACACGCCGATCGTCATCTACGATCCGACGCGCGAGAACATTCTGGCGCACGAGTTCGTCAACGAGACCGTGATGCGGGAGTTCACGCTCATCCCGATGTCGTTCGGGACGATATTCCGCTCGGAGAACGACGTGCGGTCCCTGCTCAATTCCACCTATCAGGCATTCACCGACGTTCTCGACAAGATGAAGGACAAGATCGAGTTCGGGCTCAAGATTCTGTGGGACCGGGACAAGGTGGTCGCCGCGATAGAGCGCGACAACGACGAGATTCGCCGGCTCAAGGACGAGATTACGCGCAACGCCGCCTCCTCGACCTACTTCGCGCGCATGCAGCTGGGTCGTCTGGTCGAGGCGGCGATGGAGGAGGCGAGCAACCGTTACGTGAACGACATCCACGAGCAGCTGAGGGACGTCTCCGTCGCCAGCCGCAGCAACAAAGTCATCGGCGACCGAATGATCCTGAACGCCGCCTTTCTCGTCGAGCGCAAGGAAGAGAGGGCGTTCGACGAAAAGGTGAAAGCCATCAGCCTCCAGTACGAGGACCTTCTCACCTTCAAGTACACCGGACCGTGGCCTCCCTACAACTTCGTGAACATCAAGCTGAAGCTCGAGAAGGCGACCTGAGGCGGGCCTGATCTCATGGGACTTCTATCCAACATTCTGCTCGCGCCCTTCCTCGGCCCCGTGTGGGGAGCGAAGTGGACGCTTGAAAAAGTCGATCGCGTCGTCCGCGAAGAGCTGACCGACGACACACCGGTCAAGGAAGACCTGATGGCGCTCCAGATGCAGCTCGAGATGGGCGAGATCGACGACGACGAGTACGTCCGCCGAGAAGCGGAGATCATGAAACGGTTTCGCGAAGTCCGCGAATGGCGTGAGAAGTTCGGGATGTCCACCGGCGGTGGCCCCGTTCGCGTCGCCGAAAGCGGCGAGCCAGAGTAGTCATCGCCGCCGCGGCCGTATGATCGAGCGTCTGTGCTACGTGTACGGAGTCGTCGGCTCGTCGGTTGAAACGGCGACCGCTCCGACGGGCATAGATGGCGGGCCGGTCAGCCTCATTGCCAACGGAGACGTCTCCGCGCTCGCCACTTCGGTCAGCGCCGAGGATTACGCGCCTGAAAGGGTCGAGTCGCTTACGGCGGATGTGGACTGGGTGAGTGCGCGCGCCATGGCGCACGACAGCGTTCTCACCTGGGCGTCGGACAACGGCGCGGTAATTCCGTTCCCGATGTGGACGCTTTTCCGCGATGCCAAGGCCGTCAAGGCAACGCTATCGAAGCGGATGGCCGAGCTGCAGAAGACGTTCGCGCGGATAGGAGACGGGAGGGAGTTCATCGTCCGGGCTTACGTGCAGCCCGCCGTTCTCAAGGACTGGCTCGGCGAGCACAGCGCGGAGCAGACGGCGCTCCGGGCGGAAGCTGCCAAGGCGACGCCCGGCCAGAAATACCTTCTCGAGAGAAAGCTCGAAAACCTTCGCCGCGACGCCGGGCGCGATGTGACGGCGAAAGTGGCCGAAGAGATTCACGACGCGCTTCGCGCGGCCTCGATGGAGTCGGTCCGCGAGCAACCGGTCAACTCCGGCGCTCCGCGCGAGCAGGGACGCGCGGTCCTCAACGCATCGTTTCTGGTCGCGCCCCCGCGCGTGGTAGAGTTTCAGCGGGCGCTGACGGCGATGGTCAACAAGTACGAGCCGTCGGGCTTCAAGTTCGACTTCACTGGCCCGTGGCCGCCCTATCACTTCGTGGGCGAGAGGTCGTCGTGAGCCTCGACAACATTTTCGGCGAGCCGCGAGTCGAGCTTTCCGAGGTACTCAACCACATTCTCGACAAGGGCGTTGTCCTCAAGGGTGAAGTGACGCTCGCGGTTGCCGACATCGATCTGATCCAGCTGGACCTGGGGCTGCTACTCACGGCAGTCGAATCGGCGATCAGACAGCCGCGTGTTGCCGGCGCCAGAACGCTCGGACTCGCCGCGCCGCGGTCGGAGCCCCGTCCGCCAGCGTCCTCCGGCTCGACGATGGAAAGCCAGGTCGTCAACGCCCTCGACGCCCCGAGAGACGCGGTGGTGGCCCCTCTGGAAACCGTTGCCGAGAGCTTACCTCAGCGTCTTAATACAGACCCCGACAAAGTGGAGAACGGGCTCGCGAAGCTCGTCTTGACGTTGATCGAGGTTTTGCGTAAGGTGCTAGAGCACCAGGCAGTTCGGCGAATGGAGGGGGGACATCTGAGCGACGCGGAGATCGAAAAGCTCGGAGTCGCGTTGCTCCGCCTCAACGACAAGATGCAGGATATGAAGGGGATCTTCGGTTTGACCGATGACGATCTCCAGATAGATCTGGGCCCCCTAGGCAAGCTACAGTAACCCGGCGCACGAGCCGAACGGAGACGACTGCTTGGCAGACTTAGTATCCCCGTCGCGCACCTACGGTCTCGTCGATATCCTCGATCGTGTGCTCGACAAGGGCCTCGTCGTGGTCGGCGACATCAAGATCAATCTCGCCAACGTCGAGCTCCTCACCATTCAGATTCGCCTTCTCATCTGCTCCATCGACAAGGCGGAGCAGATCGGAATGGATTGGTGGCGGACAGACCCGCGGTTGAGCTCGCGGGCGCAAGCCGCCGCCATCCCACCGTCCACACACGCCGCCTCGGCAGAAAAACAACAGGAGTCAAGACATGGCAGTTGAGCGTTCCCCGAGCGGTAGCTCGCTTATCGATGTTCTCGACCGTGTCCTTGATAAGGGTATAGTCATCGACGCATGGGTGCGCGTCTCCCTGGTGGGCATCGACCTTGTGACGATCGAGGCGCGCATCGTCGTCGCATCCATCGAGACCTATCTCAAGTACTCCGAAGCCGTGGGACTCGCACGGCCGGGATCCCGTCCGCGCGAACTGAGCGCCGGCGGAGCGGACGAGCTCGATCGAATGCGGTTGGAGAATGCAGATCTGAAGCGGCGACTTGAACGACTCGAAGCGTGAGAGTGCCGCGGTAGCCGTCAGCCCGCAACTCAGCGGAGAGCGCCTGGCCGAGCTTCTCTCCGCTATCTCCGAAGCGCCCGATTTTCAAGCTGCCGCGACGTTCATGCTCGCGCAGTTCGCCGACATTGTGGGCGCGCGCAGGGCGTTAGCCGTGACGTTGGACAGCCCGCCCCGACGTTTTATCAACACCGCCAGCATTGGATTCGACGGAGAGACCCTTCCAACGGTCTCCCTTCCCACCAACGATCTCTCGAGTCCGCTGACTGTTTCGGCGCTCTCGCTTCACCCCGTTAGCTGCAATGGAGCAGCGCCTCTGCCCGGCATCCCATTTGGCGAGTGGACCGCGATTCCGTTTCCGCAGCC
>JAYWBE010000105.1:0-6814 GCA_043781715.1 Gemmatimonadaceae bacterium | reverse complement strand
CCTCCTCTCGCAAAACACCGGCGAGATCCCCAAGCCCCTCCAGATGCTCTTCGGCGATGGACGTGACCAGAGCGATGTCCGGCTCAGTGATGTCTCTGAGAATCGCGACCTCGCCCGGCAGGCTGGTGCCCAGCTCAATCACTGCCACCTCAGCTTCGGGCGGAAGCGCGAGAAGTGTGAGCGGGACTCCGACTCTGTTGTTGAGGTTGCCGGTCGTCGCATGAACGTTGTAGGAGCGGCCGAGCGCCGCTCTGAGGAGATCCTTCGTACTCGTCTTGCCGTTGCTGCCCGCCACGCCGATGATGGTCTTCCCCCAGGCTCGGCGCCAATAGTGCGCGAGCGCGCCGAGTGCCACGAGGGTATCGCGGACTTCGAAGATCGGAACGCCCAGCGTGTCGAGCAAGGGAGCGCGCGAAACAACGAGCGCCGACGCTCCGTCCCGAACGGCGTCGCGCAGATAGTCGTGACCGTCGAAACGCTCGCCGCGCAGAGCGACGAACACGTTCCCTTTGCCGATCTTGCGCGTGTCGGTCGTTATCCCGTTCAGCTCGGCGGGCCCGCGCGGCAGTTTGCCGACAGCCTGATCCGCGAGCGCCGCGGCAATTCGGTCCAGCGTCCAGAACCCGGTACTCACGCGTGACTCCCCGTCATCTCTCTCACGATTTCCTTTTCGTCGAATGGATATGAAGTCGTTCCGCGAATCTGATAGGTTTCGTGCCCCTTCCCCGCGAGCAGCACGATGTCGCCGTCACGGGCGAGATCGATCGCGCGCTGTATGGCGCTGAGCCGGTCGGTCACGCGTTGATGCTTCGAGCCGCGCATGCCTGCCTCAATGTCATCGATGATTGCGTCGGGATCCTCGGTTCGCGGGTTGTCGCTTGTAACGATAGCGCAATCGGCACCGCGCTCGGCGATCTCGCCCATGAGCGGGCGCTTCCCCTTGTCGCGGTCGCCGCCGCATCCGAACACCACGATCAGCTTGCCGCGCGTGAAGGCGCGTGCGGTCTTGAGGCTGCGCTCGAGCGCATCGGGCGTATGGGCATAATCCCGGAGCACGGTCGGCCGCGTCGATATGATCTCGAGCCTGCCCGCGACCTGCGGGACGGTTCGGAGGCGGTTGGCGATCGCCGTGGGCGTTTGTCCGAGCACGAACGCGGTGGCGGCGGCCGCCAGCGCGTTCTCGACGTTGATGTCGCCGATCAGGGGCAACGAGACATCGGCAAATCCGCGGGGTGTGACGAGCCGCCACTCGCTTCCTTCTGATGTGTAGCGGACGTCCTGGGCGCAAACGTCCGCGGGCTCGCGCGCGGCGAACGTGAGCGGGCGCGAGCGTGGCTCGAGCGATTGCCATTCGGGAGCATCCGCGTTGATTACCGCGGTGCCCTGGGCCTTCACGTAATCCAGCAACCGCGCCTTCGCCTCCAGATAACTCTCCATCGTTCCATGATAGTCGAGATGGTCGCGCGTGAGGTTGGTGAAAACCGCGACGTCGAACTCGAGACCGTCGACCCGCCTCTGGTCGAGACTGTGCGATGACACCTCCATCGCGACCGTTCTCACTCCGCGGTCGGCCAGAGCGCGCAGGATCCTTTGCAGCTCAACGGGACCGGGAGTCGTGAGGCCGCCCCCGCCCGGCAGAATTTCTCCTTCGCTGCCGACCAGCACGCCCAGCGTTCCGATCGACGCGCTCGATCCCTCACCGTCGTCGAAGAGGTGGCGCATGATGGAAGTCGTCGTCGTTTTTCCGTTCGTGCCGGTGACGCCGAGCAGTCTCAGGTTGCGGGCCGGATCTCCATAGGCGGTTGCCGATGCGAGCGCGGCGGCCCGGCGCCCTGCCCGCACAACGAGCGACGGCAGTGTCGTTCGGGACGGATCCTCGACAATGACAACCGCGGCTCCGCGCTTGGAGGCCGCGTCGAGAAAATCGTGGCCGTCGCTGCTCCACCCTTTAACAGCAATGAAAAGGTCGCCGCGCGCGACCTTGCGGCTGTCGTCGGAGATTCCGCTCGCCTCCTCCGGAATCTCGCCGCTCACTCCGACCAGCAAACCACGTTCTGCCAGCGCGATTTTTATTGCCTTGACGCTCACTCTCATTCGAGCGGGCGGCTCAGCTGAACGAGTGTGCCAGGTGCGGCGATGGTTCCCGCCGCGGGCAATGTTCCGACCGAAGACGCGGCAAGGAGTCGCACCCGGAACCCCGCGCGGTGGAGCGCTCTCACCGCTTCGCGAACGGACAGTCCTCGCACGTCGGGAACGGCGCGGCGAGCAATCGGCGGCGGCGCCGATTTCAGCGAGGTCGGCAGCTCAACCACGTACGAGGCAGTGCCTTCGCTCGCGTCGCGGTTCGTCATGTTTCTGTTCGGGTCGTACGAATCCGGCGCTGGTCGATCTGGTCCCTCGGCGTCGTTGCGCCTGGAGAATCGCGTTTCTGCGCTTGAAGTAGTGCTGGCGCCATTGCGCCCTGACTGCGCGACGGCGGATTTCTCCGACGCGGCCAGATCTTCGCGATCGAGCGCCGCATCGCGCGCCGCGAGCGCGGCACGCAGCACGATCTGCGTCACCGGCGCGGCGATGTCACCGCCCGCGTAGTGCGCGCCCTTCGGATTGTCGAGCTTGACCAGCACCACGTATTGGGGATCGTTGCCGGGAAAGAGACCGACGAATGAAGCCGTATAGTTTCCGGCGACGTAACCAGCGTTCTGCGATGTGCGTCGCGCGGTGCCGCTCTTTCCCGCGACCTCGAACGTCGCTAGATCGGCCTTCGTCGCGGTTCCCTCCCGCACCACCGCCAGAAGCATCTGCTGAACCATGCGCGCCACTTCGCCCGACATCACGCGCCGTACGGCCCGCGTCTCCGCGCGATACAACACCTTTCCATCGGTCGAGCGCACTTCCTTCACCAGATGTGGCTCGAGCAGCTCCCCGCCGTTCGCTATCGCGGCGTAGGCAGTGACGAGCTGGAGCGGTGTCACCGCGATCTCGTAGCCCATTAGGATCGATGCGCTCGTCTGCTTCGACCACTGCTTCGGCTCGCGCAAAGTTCCTGATGCTTCCGCCGGCAGCGGCACGCCGAGCGGCATCCCGAATCCCAGATCACGGAAGGTCTCGTACTTCTGGCGCGGCGTCAGACGCTGGCCGAACTCGACGATGCCGATGTTGCTCGAGAACCGGATGACATCCGCGAGCGAGAGCGACTGAGACTTGTGCATGTCGGAGATGACGCGCCCATCGAGCTCGAGCGTGCCGTTGTGGGTGTTGACGATATCGCTGGGGCGAGCTCGACGCTTCTCGAGCAGCGAGGCCGCGACGAAAGGCTTGAGCGTCGAGCCCGGCTCGAACGGTTCGGTCACAGCGGTGTTCGAGAACGTCGTGCGTCCGACTCTGTTGCTCGCCAGCGCCAGAATCTCTCCCGTGTGTGGATTCATCACCACGATGTCGCCGCCGTCTGCGCGCAGGCTGTCGACGGCGATCGACAGCTCACGCTCGCAGATGTCCTGCAGCGTATTGTTGATCGTCAGCACGACCGTCGATCCAGCCTTCGGTTGGTCGGTCCATCCGTCGGGAGAATCGAGCGGACGCCCATCCTTGTCGCGGGCGAGCCTCACTCTTCCCGAGTCACCACGGAGCAGTGTGTCGAGCGCGAGCTCCAGCCCATCCAGTGGATTCCCCTGTCCGTCCAGGCTGCCGACGATGCGCTTGATGCCGCCCGAATTGGCGTAGACGCGCTGCAGAACCGGCGTCAGGTGGATGCCGTTCAGCTTCGAGATCGACGCGACATCGGAGGCCGTGTAGAGTCCGGGCAGATCGATCCAGCGCCGCCGGTGCGCGATAGCGGCGCGAACGGCATCCGCATCAACGCGCGCGTGGTGCAGCGCCCTGAGAACGAACGCCGTGTCACGCACTTCGGGCAGCGCGACGGCGACTCGTGTCATCTCACGACTCTCGACCAGCGGGTTGCCGCTGGCGTCCAGAATTTCTCCGCGCGGAGCAGACAGAGCGCCCGCGAAGAAGTGCTGCCGCCGGGCGCGGGCAGTCCAATCCTTCCCTTCAACGACCTGCACTTTCGCGGCGCGAGCAACGAGCGCGAGCGCGAAGAGCACGAAGAAGGCGTGAACTATCGCGACGCGTTTAGGGGTTTTCATCTGGCCGCGGCCGCGGGAGTATGACGACCTGCTTGTCAGTCGGGATGTGCATGCCGAGACGATGTTCGACCGAGGCACCCAGCGTCTGTCTCGCGGACGCGTCGCGAATCTCGCTCTCGAGCCGGGCACGCTCGCCCTCCAGCTCAACGCGCTTCGCGTCGAGCGCGGCGAGGCGCTCCGATTCGCTGATTCCGATCGTGCGCCGCCACACGATCGCGAGCGCAACGAGCACGAAGGCGCCGAGTATGAGGGCCACGAGGGTCCGCCCCCGGAATGCTACGCGGCTTTTCGCCATGCTCGTAGTCTGGCGCTGCGCGAGCGGGGATTCGCGCCGATCTCGGCCGGACTCGCCGCGAGCGCGCGTTTGGTCAGCACCTCGCCGAGAGCCTTGCCGCGGCAGGTGCAGTGCAGCTGCTTCGGGGGGCAAATGCAGGACTGACTCCACCCGCGGATGGTGTGCTTGACCAGCCGGTCCTCTCCGGAGTGGTAGGAGATCACGGCGAGCACGCCGCGCGGATCGAGCCGGTCGCGCAGCAACGGCAGTGCCTTCTCGAGTGCCGCGAGCTCGTCGTTGACGGCGATCCGCACGGCCTGAAAAAATCTCGCGAACTCGCTGGGGCCCGTGCGCGCTCCGTAGGCGCCGCGAATCGCGTCAACCAGATCATCGCTCACGCGCATCGGCTTTCGATCGCGGCGACGCACGACTTCCCGCGCGAGCCGGTTGGCGCGCGGCTCGTCTCCGTAGTCACGAAAGATTTGGGATAGCTCTGCTTCATCGAGGGTGTTGAGCAAATCGGCGGCGGTGCCGGTAGAGCGACGGTCCATCCTCATGTCGAGTAACGCGCCAGGCCGAAAAGAGAAACCCCGCTCGTCCGCGTCGACCTGCCGGGAGGAAACCCCGAGGTCGGCGAGGATCCCGTCGAAAGTGCGTCCCTCGAGCTCCGGAACGCGATCGATTTCGCCGAAATTCCCCCTCAAAGCGAGAAAGCGGCCTGACGCCTCGTAGGGCGCCAGCCGCTCCCGTGCTTCGGTTATGGCAGCCTCGTCGCTATCGATCGCTACAACCGAGGAGCCGGCGGCAAGGATGGCTTCACTGTGCCCTCCTCCGCCCAACGTGCAATCCAGTACCTGCCTGGCGCCCTTGAACAGCGCCACCACCTCTTCGACCATGACCGGCGCATGGTAGGAGCTATCCCACCGGCCGGCCATGGGGTCAGAGTCTGTCACTTACAGAAGCGCTTCACCTCATTGTCGACGGCGGGCGTGAACTGAGGAATCGCCGTCATGAGCTGAGCGGCCTCCTTCGGGTACTTCTGTCCGCCTGCCGGCAGGTTGATGGAGGCGAGATTGAACGCATCGCGAGCCATGCGGGCCAGGTCGCAGCTCCGCTTCTCGTTGGCGTCGATAGTCGCGCTCTGACCGAGCGAGAACGCGCTGGCGCCGAGCAGGAACTTGGCGTCCGCGGAGCTCTGTAGCTGATCGGAGAGCTGGAGGAACTTGATGGCGCGCTGGAAATCCGCGCGGTCCTTCGAGCCCTGTCCCGCCTTGTAAGCGTTGCTCCCCTGCTGGAGCGCGATCTGCGAGAGACCTCCCGGATCCGCGCCGTTGGTCTTCGCCTGGCTCAGAGTGTTGATGACATCGTCGTATTGGTTAAGCGCACCCTGAATGGTTGCCAGCAGGAAGTACGCTTGCGGGTTCTTCGGATTCGCCACGACTGCCTTTTTTGCCGCGTCCAGGGCCTGCGGAAGCTGTCCGGCCTTATAAAGTGAATTCGCGACAATGATCGAGAGGGTCGGGTCGTTCGGAAACTTCGCCATGCCACGAGCCGCGGCTTCCGATGCCTTCTGCGGCTGGTTCAAGGTCGTGTACGCAGCCGCGAGGCGCCTGTAGTAGTCGGCCGTCGCAGCCGCGGTATCAACTCGCACCATCTCATTGCCGACGTCGATCGCGCCCTGATAGTCCTTCGCATTCAGATACACGAGCCACGCGAGGTTCAACAGCGCCGGATCGCCCGGGTTATTCTGAAGTAGGTCGCGCACCAGAGGAATCGCCTGCGGAGCACGACCCATCGAGGCATACTCGTTGACGACGTCCTGAACGAGCTTGATGTTCGTCGGATCGGCGGCTGCGAGGGAACCAAGCACCTTCAGGAGCTCCGTGGTGTCGCTGCTCGCCCGAGTCGGGTCGGTCCCGGGCCGAGGTGCGTCGATCCTGGCGCGGTATGTTGTGGTGAGCAGTCTCAGCGCCGGAATGTTGCGCGGGTCGGTCGCGCGAACCCGCTCCGCCACAGCTACTACAGAATCCGGCATTTTGAGCATGTTGTACGCTTCAGCGAGGCAGTCGCCAAGAATGTTGGCGTTTGGATAGCCCGCCAGCCCCTGACGCGCAGCGGTCACCGCTTCCTGATACTTGCCCTGCGCGACGGCGTTGTGGCAGGTCTCCTCAGCCGCCAGCTGGCGGCGGGCATCTTTGATCGCGCGTGCGACCTGGCTGGCCGCGTCATCCAGCTTTGGGCTCTGGCCGGTCGGTAGCACCTGACCCTTAAACATGTCGCGGGAGATGATAAGCCGTGAGTCGATCTTGTATCCCGTGGGCGTCTTGGTGACGGTGCCCTCCAGATACTGCGGGGCACGAACGAGGGACGCCAGCGCCTTTGCATCACCAGGAGCCAG
>JAYWBE010000104.1:0-6828 GCA_043781715.1 Gemmatimonadaceae bacterium | reverse complement strand
ATGCAACCTGGAGGAGTGCGCTCACGCTTGCGGTTTGAATCATCCGCGGCGCTCATTGTCCATCGGCTCTCGCGCACCGCTCTCAATGGCTGCTTGATACTCGCGAGCGAGCGCACGTACACGCTCGACATCCTCGGCGCTCAGTGTCTGAGTCTCGAACGTCAGCGCATAGGCGATAGGCAGCACGAGGATGGGCAGCAGTCCCACCCCGTAGATCACGATCGCGGCTCGCGCGGGCAATCCCAGCCAGAGCGTGCTGAGCGGACCTTCGGTAGCCGGCAGCGCCAGCGCCGCACCGAAGCCAATCACCAACACCAGGGCAACAAACGCGAACGGAAGTTTGAGCGGCCCTATCCCACGGCGCCCACGCGCGGCGCCAAGAATCATGATGGCGGCGAGTGCAACGGGAATTCCGAGCGCAAGGAGCCAGGCCGCCCACGCCGGCGTCCCACCCGCGCTGAACGCTGTGGCATATCCCGCCGCGATCGCGGCTATTCCGATGAAAAGCGCGACGAGCGCCGCGCGCCTTGTGGCGTCTTCCGGAACGGCCGGCACTGATACGGGTGGCTCGGTCACGCAAGTCTCACGTTAGAGGAGGGCCAGCAGGGCAAACGTAGTCAGCCAATGCGCTCCCATGTAATCGCCCGCAACGTGCGGAAGGCTCGCCGCGAAATGTGTCTCTGCCGCCTCGAGCGCTACTCCTCGGCGTGCATCACTCGCGGGCCACGTCGCCGCGATCGAGCGCCAGCACCAGGCGCGGCTCAGATTCAACCCGTCGAGGTGAGCGATCTTTCCATCGCTGCGATCGCTCACGACGGCAGGTGTGAACAGCGTCGCTGGCTCTCGCACCGCGAGCCTGGGGAGAAAGCGGTCGAGCCAGCCCAAGAACTCACTCGCCTTCAACACCCTGCGCATGCACTCGGCCTCCACTAGAGCCGAAGACAGAAAGTCATCCCCGCCAGGCTCCCACGCCTGACAGTCCGAATCCTTCGAGTACCAGCCACGCGCTTTTTTGACCAGGGTTTTCCGAAGCTTGTCGTTGCTCGCGACCTCCGCGTACTCAAGCGCCAGCGCGATGGCGAAGGCGCTGTTGAAGTGCGTCCCTACGCGAGTCGGATAAGTCGCCCTGGGAAGGAAATCGAGAAAGCGCTGAGTGAACGCGTCAGCAAGCGGCGCGAGAGCGTCACTCCACCGCTTGCCCTTCTTGCTTGCATGTCTATTCAGCTCGGCGGACAGCATCAGCAGCCACGCCCAGCCGTATGGCCGCTCGAACGTCGCGCGCAGCGGTTGGCCCAGATATCTGACTTCTGCTTTCACTTTCGCCGAGGTGAGTTGAGCGTCGAACAGCTCTTCGATTCTCTTGGCTTCACGCATCTCCGGAAACAGCCGCAGCAGAGTCGCGAGGAGCCAGTATCCGTGCACGCACGAATGCCAGTCGAAGCTGCCGAAGAAAACCGGATGCAGCTCGCTCGGCGTCTTGAGATCGGCGCGCTTGTTCAGCACATGATCGAGCTTGCTCGGGAACTCCTGTGTCACGTGAGACAGGGCGACCCGCGCAAACGTCCGGGCGAGCGCCGGGGTGAGCGATGCGGAGGCGGGCATCAGCGGCGGAACACGAGAAAGTTCATGAGCAGAATGTTCGCCCCCAGCAGCATGATCGCCGTCGGAATCTGAACTTTGATCACGGCATTCTCGTCCGGGAGTTCGAGCAGAGCTGTCGGAACGATGTTGAAGTTCGCCGCCATCGGAGTCATCAACGTGCCACAGAATCCCGAGAGCATCCCGATCGCGGCCATGACGGCCGGGTCGCCGCCGAACTTCTGAACGATGAGCGGCAGTCCGATCCCCGCGGTCATCACGGGAAAGGCGGCAAACGCGTTGCCCATGATCATCGTGAACACGGCCATGCCGACGGCGTAAGTCGTCACGACGACAAACGGGTTGTTGAGGGGGATCCAGCGCTGCGCCAGGCTGGACACGACATTCCCAACGCCCGCAATCGCGAACAACGCCCCGAGTGCCGCGAGCATTTGAGGAAGTACTGCGGCCCAGCCAACCGCGTCGAGCAACCGGCGCGCTTCCCTGATCGGCGCGAGCAGCGGTGGCCTGAGCATGATCATCCCCGTCGCCAGCGCGACGAGCGTTGCGATCGCCAGCGAGATCACGGTCACCTGCTTGACATCCACTAACGGCACGCCGCCGATAGCAATCCTCTTGAACAGCACCGTGCCGAGCACTGTGATGAGCGGAATCGCGAGCGCCGGAATGAAGAGTTTATTTCCCCAGAGCCGAGCGCTGGTTTCACGCTCCTCGCGCGTGGCGCTCTCCTGCTTGCCCTGACCGAGACCGCGGATGCTCCCGACGAGCACCATCGCAATGACGAGAAAACCGTTTGCAAAATCGGGCAGATGCGAGCCCACCAGAAAGGTGATCGCGTAGATGCCCCAGAAAGCCGTGTTGTTGAAGCGTCGCGGGTTGCTCCGGTCGCGCGCGTTGACGATGGCGACACCCGCCATCATGAGACCGCTCAGCCAGTAGATGTGCTCGAGAGT
The DNA here is from genome assembly GCA_043781715.1 of Gemmatimonadaceae bacterium. Classification (GTDB taxonomy): domain Bacteria; phylum Gemmatimonadota; class Gemmatimonadetes; order Gemmatimonadales; family Gemmatimonadaceae; genus UBA4720. Next base: position 4,276 of record JAYWBE010000104.1, on the reverse strand, counting down.
TATCACGCTTGCTCTGTTTTTTGCGCGAGCTCCGCGCGCAGCTGCCGGTCGAGCAGAAAAAGCCGCGTGCAGTGGATCACCAACGCGCAGATCGCGGTTGGAATCGCCCAGATGGCCAGCTGTGTCGGCTCGACGCGGATTCCGTTCTGATCGAGGAAACCTCTGATCAGCAGAATCGACCCGATCGCGATGAATATGTCTTCACCGAAGAAGAGAGCGATGTTGTCGACTGCCGCGGCGTGTGCGCGGATCTTGTAACGCACCGATTGCGGCAGCTCGCCGTATTGATTCTCCGCCGCTCCCTCCGCCATCGGCGCGATGAGGGGCCGCACCATCTGCGCGTGTCCGCCAAGTGATGTGAGGCCGAGCGCGGCTGTGATCTGACGGATGGCGAAATAGGCGAGCAGTACCCGCGATGCCGTGGCGGTGCGAAGTCCGGCGACGACGGCACGCGCTCGTTCCTTGAGCCCCGCGTGCTCGAGCAGGCCGATTACAGGGAGAACGAGCCACACGATCGCCACGTACCGGCTCGTTATGAACGCCTTTCCAAACGCTGCCACCACTTCCAGCGGGGCGAGGCCGCTGGCAATACCGGTCGCGAGCCCGGCGATAGTTACGACGAGGAGCGGATTTATCCGGAGGACAAATCCGATGACGACAATGACGATGCCGATGAGCGTGAGCATGGGCGATTGGAAGGAATGACCTTCAGAACCGGCGGCCGGACCTGATCGCCGTGCCCAAAACTTCGAAGTCGGATGTAGAGACTACAAGGGGCCAGGGTCAGAAATCAGCCGACTCTTTCCTTCGTCAGCGCCCGATCCAGTAATTCATCTTGACTTGAAACACATTCGTGGGACGGTCGCGGAAAATCGCGCTCCTCTGGGCGCCGAAATCGAAATTGCCATTGGAATCGCTTCCGGTCCGGCTCTGCGTCCATACGAAGAACACCGTCGAGCCCGGCCGATACTCCCACCGCACCACGGCGTTGCCGATCAGAGACCGGAAGGTGAAGTCGGGGTCGCCGAATGAAAAGGCGGGCGCTGGCCCCGCGCCGTCCGGATCCACTCTGTACGTAGCACCGTTCGATGCAATCGCAGGAGTACGCGTGATCGTGCCGATGTCCTGTCCGTAAATCACCTTGCGAAAGGTGCGCGGGGCCGCGAACTCGCGGAACGACGAGTAAGCCCCGCTCGCGATGAATGGCTGCGCGAAGAGCTGCAGCGTGAGGCTCGGATTGAACGTCCAGTTCACTCTCGTGTCGAGAGAGAGCGTCCGCGTCTTGATAAACCCAAAGACGTAGCGTTTCCCGAAGAATGCTGTCGCGGTAGGATCCGTAATCGTTGTCACGTATTGCGCGGCGTCTTCATCCGCGATGAGGCTCGGCGTCAGGCTGATGTACACGTTGCCGGCCGGCTTCAGCGCGATTCCGGGCTGAAGTATCAAGGTGTGCGTGCGGGAATTGATCCCGGCTCCGCCCTGAACGTTCACATCGAAAACCGCGCGCTGACGGGCGTCGGTCGATATCTCCAGCTGCGCGAACCTAAAGCCCGTCCGCATTACCACGGGCCCGCCGCGCGTGAGACGGTCGTCGAATACCGTTGGATGGTAGATGACGAAGCTGCGGACCTTCCAGTAGTTGGGAAACATCGTCTCGTAGTACGCCTGCGCCTGCGAATCTGTCCGGTCCCCGTCGTAGTTGAACCGCTGTTGGGCGCCGACGAGCCACGCGATCTCGCGATACCACGAGCCCGGTGTAGCCCATTGCCGGCCGATGTTGGCGTTCATCCACTTGTAGTCGGCGCGGCCGAGGAACGACAGGTCGTTGACCTCGAAGCCGGGACTCCGCCAGTTCTGTGCGGTTTCCCAGAGCCAGTTTCCATTGTCCTTCGCGACGCGGGTATAGAAACCGTAACCCCGCAGCGAGGTTGCGTTGGGATCGTACGCAGTGCTGAAAAGCCCGTCACTCGTGGAGCGGCGGTCCGGACGCTGGAAATAATGCGCGCTCGACTGTTCCGTGAGATCTATCGCCGACGAGGATCCGGCGACGTTGGAGACCAGTGCCGATCCGATCCAGGAATAGTTGCGCTGAGCCCACCTGTGATTCCAATCGATACCGCCAACCTCAGCGTGGCTGCGCAATCTGTCGCTGACTACCGTGTCGCTGAGCTGACGCAGAGTGGAGGTGAACGCGCCGCCAATCGTAGTCACGCCCTCGTTCAGATCTTTTTTCACCCGGCCCACGAAGTAGTTCGTGAGAGGCTCTACTTGCTGGGACCGCTCGGGAAGGGCTGGACCGGGCAGGTAGCGCGCACTTTCCCGATCCGTCACGGCATCGAGGAGCCCGACAGTGTACCCGCCACTGGTCCGTCCTGTGATTTTTGCGGCGCCGACGATCGTCGTGTTGTCCGGCGTGTCCGCGAAATCCGCCACGTTGGATACGTAGCCATTCAGCTGCGGCGGACGTCCGATGCGGCGAGAGTAGAAGACGTCGAGGCTCGAGGTGTTGCTACAGAAGAAGCAGTTGAAGTTGCCGAAGTCGAACGCGCTGCTCCCCGCTACGAAGAACGGGCGCTTCTCCTGATAGTATGTCTCGTACGCCGAGAGGTTGATTGTCGCCGGGTCTACTTCCACCTGCCCGAAATCAGGATTGACGGTTGCATCGAGCGCGAGGCTCGGCGTCAGCAGATACTTCATGTCGGCGCCGGCGCTCACCCGTCCGTAACTGCTCTTGTGGTATGGATCACCAGGTGACGCAAACTTGTACTGCTGGCGCGACTCGACATACGGCAACAGCTCGAACTGGCGCGGCTGTGGCCCGATCGTCAGGCCCGTCAGAGAGCCGAAGTACGCGGACCCACCGGCCTCGGCCAACCGCCGGAAGGACCACATGTCCTGCTCGTGCAGCCGGTCGGTGTAACGCCAGATCTGCATCCCCCATGCCTGCGCGCTACTGTCGCGCGCGAAGCGTAGCTGCGAATACGGAATCCGCATTTCCGCCGTCCAGCCTAGTGAATCGATCTGCGTCGCTGCTTCCCAGATGGGGTCCCACGATGGATCACCGTTGAACTGATCGCCGCGCACACCCGCTGGATTCACCTCGAACCACGCCTGATCGATGTGGTTGTGATAGGGGTCGAGTACGATGACTAGCTTGTCGGTCGTGAGTGAGTTGAACGAGCCATTGTTGCCGTTGGAGTCGAGGAGCTGGTCGCGCCTCGAAACGGGAGCGCGGATTCCACGACGTCCGAGCGAGTCGTACATGCGCGCTCCGATGTAGATCGCGCGCTCGTCGTATAGCACACGCACTTCGGTGCGCTGGCTCGCCGGCGCGCCCTCATGCGGCTGCTGCTGCCGAAAGTCGGTAATTGGAGTGGCCTTCGCCCACGCGCTCTCATTGAGCTTGCCGTCGATGCTGATCGTTCCTGTCACTGACATCGCGGCCGCGTTCGGCAGCGTGGCGGAGCCGGCCGGAGCAGCCTGCGCGCCAAGTCCGGCGCTGCCCATGCAAAGAATGAACGAAGCCGCACCGATCACGCGGATAGTGCTCAGGCACTGAACGGGGGCCAGGCCGGCCTCGCAATTCAAGCCGGGCCAGCTGAAGTAGGATTTTGACATCAAGCGCTGCTAGGGACAGTGATACCCAATTGGACAACTATCCCTACGAGTGGGTTTGCATTCTGTTTCGCCGCGGCGGGTGACGTTCCCGTGCGGATAAGAGCATCTTATCAACCGCTGTGACGCATGGCACTCATCCCGGCAGCTCCGCAATGGCATCCACCCTCGAAATGAAGGACACCGTACCCCACGATCAGCCCTCGCTGGACGCTCTCGAGGCTGCCGCGGCCCTCATCTACCAGTCCATGCCGCCGACGCCGCAGTACCGGTGGCCCCTCCTGGAAGCGCGGGTGGGGACGACAGTCTGGGTAAAGCACGAGAACCATACGCCGACCGGTGCGTTCAAAGTGCGGGGCGGTCTCGTATATCTCGACGAGCTCTGTCGCACCGGCGCCAAGCCCGACGGAGTGATCTCCGCGACGCGGGGAAATCACGGCCAGTCCGTGGGATTTGCCGCTCGTAAGTACGGAATCTCGGCAGCGGTCGTCGTCCCGTTCGGGAACAGCGTCGAGAAAAATGCCGCGATGCGATCGCTTGGCGTCGAAGTCATCGAGCAGGGCCATGACTTTCAGGCCGCCGCCGAGGTCGCTGACCGGATTGCGATTGACCGCGGATGGCACAGGATCCCCTCGTTTCACCCATTGCTGGTACGCGGGGT
>JAYWBE010000103.1:0-2176 GCA_043781715.1 Gemmatimonadaceae bacterium | reverse complement strand
AAGGTCGCCGTCGTGGCCTGGCCGTGCACGGGCTGGCTCTCGCGCTCTGCGCCGGAATCCTGACCGGCATCATTTACGAGAAGTTCGCGCTCGGGGGATGGGTAACAGTCGTGGTAACGAGCGCTGTGGTGATGGGGTGCTTCGTGATCAGAAGGCACTACCAGCAAGTGCAGGCCAACCTGGAAAGGCTGAACAGCATCATGCAGGCGCTCCCAACCACCGCTGCGCCGACGCCGCCCCGTATGGATCCGAAGCGACCTACCGCCGTTCTGCTTGTCGGAGGCTACGGAGGCATGGGCGTCCACGCGTTGCTCACGATCCAGAGGCTGTTTCCGGGACACTTCGCCAACATTATTTTCGTTTCGATCGGGGTCATCGACGCGGCCACGATGAAGGGAGTGCAAGAAGTAGAAAGGCTGCGCGAACAAACGCAGGAATCTCTCAGAAGCTACGTCGATCTGGCTCACAGATTTGATCTCGCCGCCGAATCGAGAATGGCCATTGGCACTGACGTCCTCGATGAGGGTGAGGAACTCTGCTCAGCAATCGCAGCTGAGTTCCCAAGGTCCCTCTTCTTTCTCGGAAAGCTGATTTTCGAGCGTGAGCGTTTCTTCCACAGGATACTGCACAACGAAACGGCTTATCAACTTCAGCGACGTCTTCAGTTCGCCGGATTGAACGCGATGGTGTTGTCGGTTCGCGTGCTCGAGCCGCTTGAAATGCCGCAGTTTTCCTCTGACGCGGCGTAGCGAGTGAGGGCAATATTCATGGCGGGCGTTTGCGCGGTAGTCGCTCCGCGGGAGAGGCTCGTCCTGGTTCCGACCTGGCGAGCCTCCCTGGCAACTTCGCGGACGCCCTTCACTGGACACGAGGATCCCTCGGAGCATCGACAATGGCGCTCGATTCACGGAACTTGCCGCCAGAGACGTCGGACCAAGCCGGTCCAAACACCGAGATAAGCGGAGGAATGTTCGCCGCTGCCCGACGGTTCTGGCGGGCGCTGGGCCCGGGCATCATTACTGGTGCGGCGGACGACGATCCGTCGGGGATCGCGACCTACTCGATTGCCGGCGCCCAATTCGGGACCGGACTCCTCTGGATGGCGCTCCTGAGCTGGCCGCTCATGGCTGCCGTTCAGACCATGTGCGCGCGTATTGGGATGGTGACGGGGCGCGGACTTATGGGCGCACTGCGCAAGAAGTTCCCAAGGCCGCTGCTGCTCGCTGCCTGTGGCGCTCTATTCATAGCGAACACTATCAACATAGGGTCTGACCTTGCGGGAATGGCCGACGCTGCCGAGCTGCTAACACGCGTGAGCTCGCACATCTGGGTTGTTGTGTTCGGTGTGGTAATAGCTTTGGCGACCATTCGACTCCGCTATGTGATGATCGCAAACGTTCTCAAGTGGTTGGCGCTCGTCCTATTTGCGTACGTCATAACCGCCTTCATTATCGGACCGCACTGGAGTCTGGTCGCGCGCGACACCTTTATCCCGAAAATGCCGGCGGAACCAGGCGCATGGGCTATGGTGGTGGCAATTCTGGGCACTACCATCAGTCCTTACCTCTTTTTCTGGCAGGCATCCCAGGAAGTCGAGGAAGAGAAGGCGATGGGGCGTCATTCGATTCTTGCCCGCAGGGGCGCGACCCCAGAGGAGATCAAGACCCGGAAGTGGGATGTCGGTCTAGGAACTCTATTCTCCAATGTCGCGATGTTCTTCATCATCCTGACGACGGCACTCACGCTTCACCGGGCGGGGATTACAAACCCCCAGACGAGTCGCGACGTCGCGTCGGCATTGCGCCCACTTGCCGGCAATCTGGCAACGCTTCTCTACACGGTAGGCCTACTCGGTGTAGGCGCGCTCGCAATTCCAACCCTCTCGGGCTCTGCCGCTTACGCGTTCGCCGAGACGTTCAGCTGGAAGCAGGGGATCGACGAGCGGTTCAGCCGCGCGCGCGCCTTTTATATAGTGGTCATCATCGCAATGCTGATTGGCGTCGCTCTTGACTTTGCCAACGTGAATCCAGTGAAGGCACTCTATTGGACAGCGATACTCAATGGCCTTCTAGCTCCATTCCTTCTCCTCGGCATCCTCATAACCGCATCGGACCGGGTGCTAATGGCTGGACAACCGAGTTCCCGACTCGGGCGATTTGTTGTCGCGTTGACGACG
>JAYWBE010000102.1:0-19370 GCA_043781715.1 Gemmatimonadaceae bacterium | reverse complement strand
ATACAGCCCGCGCCCTCTCACGCGGGACGAGCTGATCTTCCTCGACTACTTCTCGGTCGGCATCAGCGTCAGCGGCCATCCCATGGAGCATCTGCGGGAGAAGCTGCAGAGCGCGGGAGTGCTCGACTCACGTCAGCTCGAGAAGCTCCAGGGCGGAGAGTCCATCGTCACGGCGGGCCTCGTCACCATCCGCCAGCAGCCGCAAAGCGCGAAGGGCACGGTGTTCCTGCTGATGGAAGACGAGTTCGGGTTCATCAACGTGATCGTATCCAAGAAGCTCGTCGAGAAGTATTCCGAGGTGGTGAAGTTCTCGACTTTCGTGGCGGTGCAGGGAAGGTTCGAGCGCGATGGCGGAGTGCGGAACGTCATCGGCCTGAAATTCCGCGAATTGAAGGTGAGGCAGATCGTCCACGCCAGCCGCGACTTTCACTAACCGCTCACGACAACGCCGGCTAGTGTCGGCAGCCGTCGCCTTGCCGCTGGAGCGAGCGAGACGTTATCGTAACGTATGCCGCACAAGCAGGAGTCGGGACGCGCCTTCGCGAGCGACAATTGGGCCGGAGTGCATCCTGAGGTCCTGGCAGCGATGGCAGCCGCCAACGTCGGTCACGTTCCCTCCTACGGCGCCGATCCCTATACGCGCGACGCCGTCGCCAGAATCACCACCGAGCTCGGCGGGGATCCAGAAGTATTTCTGGTGTTCAGCGGGACCGCCGCAAATGTGCTCTGCCTCCAGAGCATGGTGCAGTCGCACCAGGCGGTGATCTGCGCCGAGACGGCGCACGCCTACACCTCGGAGTGCGGTGCCGCCGAAAAGCATATCGGATGCAAGCTCCTGACGGTCCCGTCACCGCACGGCAAGATCACCGTGCCGGGAATCCGGGAGCATCTGAATCACATCGGGAACGAGCACCACGTGCAGCCGCGGGCGATCTCCATCACCCAGGCGACGGAGTACGGCACGGTGTATACGCCGCAGGAGATCCGGGCGATCGCGGATTTTGCGCATTCGCATTCGCTGCTGCTGCACATGGATGGCGCGAGAATCTTCAACGCGGCGGTGAGCCTCGACGTGCCGCTGAAAGCGATCACCAGTGGCGCCGGCGTCGACGCGCTCTCGTTCGGCGGAACGAAGAACGGCTTGGTCGCGGGAGAGGCCGTGGTCTTCTTCAAGCTCGCGCTCGCAGACGACTTTGAATTCAAGCGCATGCAGGGGATGCAGCTCTCGTCGAAGATGCGGTTCATCGCTGCGCAATTCAACGCGCTGTTGACCAACGATCTCTGGAAGAGAAGCGCGACTCACGCCAACCGGATGGCGCAACTGCTGGCGGGAGAACTCGCCGGCATCAAGGGCGTCACGCTCACGCAGCAGGTGCAGGCGAACGAAGTGTTCGTGACGCTGCCGCAGGAGATAATCCCGAAGGTTCAGGAGCGGTGGCCATTCCACGTCTGGAACGAGGCCACCTGGGAGGCGCGGCTGATAACTTCGTTCGACACGGCCGAGACCGATGTCACCGACTTTGCTGCTCTCGTGCGCGAAGCGATCGGCGCCAAGGAGAAACAGTGGATCTGAAAAGCGCCGCAGTGCTCGTCACCGGTGGGAGCTGTGGAATCGGACTCGAGACCGCGCGCTTGCTACGCGAACGTGGCGCGCGAGTGGCGATCTGTGCGCGGCACCAGGATATTCTCGAAGCCGCGGCCAAGGAGATTGGTGCTCTGCCGATAGTCGCCGACGTGAGCAGCGAAGACGACGTGCTGCGGATGATCGCCACGGTAGTCAAGGAGTACGGCGACTACAACGTGCTCATAAACAACGCCGGCTTCGGCTCATTCGCCCCTCTCCTCGATCTGACGGGAGAGGAGTTCTTTCGCGTTTGGCAGACGAACGTGCTCGGAGCGATGCTTGTTGCGCGGGAATCAGCGAAGCACTTCGTCGGCCGGAGTTACGGAAATATCGTGAACATCTCCTCGACCGCGGGGCAGCGCGGATTTGCAAACGGCACGGCGTACTGCTCGAGCAAATTCGCGGTACATGCGATGACCGAGTGCTGGAGGGCGGAGCTTCGGCAGTACAACATTCGCGTTATGCAGGTCAATCCGAGCGAGGTGCTCACCAGCTTTGGCGAAGGTCAGTCGTCGCCGACGTCGGCCAAGCCGGACAATCCGAGCAAGCTCCATCCTTTTGACATCGCCCGCCTGGTTGCGAGCATGCTGGAGATCGAGGATCGGGGGTTCGTCACCGAGTCGACCATCTGGGCGACCAACCCAAAATAGAAAGACAACAGAACGGGATCGGAGATGTCGGAAGCAAGGCCACTGAACGGGATCCGAGATGTCAGAGGCAAAGTGCTTAGTTGATGGTCACTGCGCGCCGACCCTTCGAGGCGGTTCATGGGCACGAGCAACAGCATGTACCGGAATGGCGGCTCGTGAGGTCCGAGCGCCGTGCCTGCCCCCTTACAACTATGCTTCTGAGATCTCGGATCCCATTCAGTGAGCTTTGCTTCTGAGATCTCGCATCCCGTTCAGTCGCAGTTTTGATCTAGAGCTTGAACCTGCTCCTCGCAGCGCTCACGACGAGTTGAGCGGTCCCTTCGATTCCCAGCCGCTCGGTATTGACGCTGAGATCGTAGTTCTCCAGGGCGCGGCGGTCGCGCTCCCAGTGCAGGCGAACCCATTGGTCGCGCCGCTTATTGGTTTCATCAACGAGGCGCCCCGCTTCCTCCGCGCCCAGGCCCTCGCGCTTCATCGTCCGCGCAATCAGCGCCTTCCGTGGTGCATAGCAGAATACGTGGAGCGTGTCCTCGCGCTCGGCAAGCATCTCCCACGTGCCGCGTCCGACTACGACCAACGGGCCGCGCGCGATCGCCTCCTCGATGATGTGCCGGGTGACTTCGATCAACTGCTCGTCGGTTGGACGCTTCGCGTCCGCTATGGGCGACATCCACTCCTGCGAGCCCATCGCCATCGCCGAGGTTAGTCGTTCGACCAGTGAGGGAACCCTCTCCTCACGCGCCTGCACTTCGGCCACGCTCAATCCCATGCGTGCCGCGACGGCATCGACGACTGCATTGTCGAGCAGCGACCAGCCTAAAGCTTTCGCGACGATGGCGGCGACTTCCGAGCCTCCCGACCCATAAAGCCGCGAGACAGTGAGAATCGCCAACGGTCAGTCCTGATAGGGGCGGCGGCGCTTCTCTTCGACGGCCCGGCCGTAAGTGCCTGCATCCGACCGCGCGATTTTCTTGCGCGCGACGAGAGACTCGAGCACCAGCTCGCACCCCGCCGCGAGGACCGGAAGATCGTCCATCGGCGCCAGGCCCACGGTGTTCACGACCTGCATCAATCCCGGGATGCTGCCGAAGCCTTCGACGACGGCGTCGACCGGAACATCATCGGTCACCTGCAGTGCGCCACCGACGTCGAACCACATGATGATCTCGTCCGTGTTCACGCCGCCCGCGCGGTCCTGATAGGTCGCATCGGCGGCGCGTCTAATCAGCTCGCGCGCGATGGTGTGGCCGCCGACGAGCTCGCCCTCGTACTCAAGCTCGATCTTGCCGGTGATCGCCGGCAGGGCCGCGTAGATATCGGCGATGCGCGGGACGATGTCGCGCTCACCTGTCTGAATCGCGCGCCGCTCCGCGTTCGACACGACGTTCTCGAGAACGGAGATCGGCATTCGCTGGGAAACCCCGGAGCGCTTGTCGATGCGCTTGTCGTTCCGTGCCTCGAACGCGACGCGCTCGATCACCTCGGCGATGAAGTCCGGCACGCGCACCTTGCCGGCGCCGCGCGCGGTCCACGCTTCCTGGTTCGTGATCGCCATGCCGAGCTCGACGGTCTCGGGGTAGTGCGTGGTCACCTCGCTCCCGATGCGATCCTTGAGAGGCGTGATGATCTTGCCGCGGGCGGTGTAGTCTTCGGGGTTGGCGGTGAAGCAGAGCATGACATCCAGCGGCAGCCGCACGGGATAGCCTTTGATCTGGACGTCGCCTTCCTGCATGATGTTGAAGAGGCTGACCTGGACCTTTCCCGCCAGATCAGGAAGCTCGTTGAGCGCGAAGATTCCGCGATTTGACCTCGGCAGCATCCCGTAGTGCATCGTGAGCTCATCACCGAGGATGTGTCCTCCGCGCGCGGCCTTGATGGGATCGAGGTCGCCGATGATATCGGCTACGGTGACGTCGGGTGTAGCGAGCTTCTCGACGTAGCGTTGATCCGGATCGATCCACGCGATCGGCGTGTCGTCTCCGGCTTCGTTCAGAAGATTCTTCCCGTACTTGGAGATCGGCGCGAACGGATTGTCGTTCACCTCGCTGCCGGCGATGATGGGCATCGCCGGGTCGAGGAGTGTAGTCAGCGAGCGGAGGATTCTCGACTTCGCCTGTCCACGGAGGCCGAGGAGGATGAAGTTGTGCCGGCTCAGAAGGGCGTTGACGATCTGCGGCATGACCGTCTCCTCGTAGCCGATCACGCCATGGAAGATGGGTTTTCGAGTAGCGAGACGGGTGAGGAGATTCGAGCGAAGCTCATCTTTGACCGACAGCTGTCTTCGGTCCGGAGAGCCGAAGGCAGAGCGCTTGAGTGCGCCAAATGTTTCCGGGTTGACCGACAACTGACTCTCCGCGGGAAATGCCGACTTTGAAACTTAATCTAGCCCGTGTGCGCGAGAGCAACCAGAAGGCTCCGCTCTTGACATGGGTTCAAGATGAGATAAATTTTCGCGCGCGCCAAAACGGGCACCGCGAACGCGGGCACGGTACCGGCGACTTATCCCACGTTCCTCTCTAAGGAGTTCGTAAATGAAGCGCCTGGCCCTTGTCGCCGCTGTTCTCGCACTTGCCGCATGCACCGCCAAGAAAGATGAAGCCGCAGCCGCCGACACGTCCGCTCCCGCCATGGCTCCGGCCCCGGCGATGATGGACACCGCCATGAAGATGGACACGACCGCCAGCTCCACTGCGGCGACGACCACGACCAAGACGACCACCACCAAGACGACGACCGCAAAGAAGAAGAAATAAGGCTCCTCGCGGTGATCAAGAAGGCGCCACTAAACAGTGGCGCCTTTTTCGTTTTGCTCGATTTGCACGCTGCATTCTCCTCCCTCCCACCTAGCCTGCAGCGTCGTGCCCGGCGGCACCTCGCGCCTTACCATTCCCAGTGCGACACCGCCGAATCGCGGCGAGAGGGCGGAGCTTCGAATATCGCCGATCACCTTTCCGGTCTCGTCCACCAGCTCGGCGCCCTTGGGCGGTGCGGGCCTGGTGACGAACCGCAGCCTGCGCAGGAAGCGATTCACGTGGCCGCGGAAGTGCACGCGCGCGACCGTCTCCTGTCCGATATAGCAGCCTTTGGTATAGGAGATCGCGCCAAGCTCGTCGAAGTTGGCTTCCTGCGGGAGCGTTGACTCATCCATGTCCGCGCCCCACTCCGGACGACCGCTCTCGATGCGGGCGATTTCCCAGGTGTCATGGCTTCCGGGGAAGACTCCCGCTGCCTCCAGCTTTCGCTTGAGTGAAGCGACGGCCTCGCTCGGGATGAAGATATCGAATCCATCGAGATCGATCTCCGGAACGCGGGCGATGATCACAGTCACTCCCTCGAACGGCCGGCTGATGTGCCCGTAAGGCGCGAGATCCGCGAGGTCCTTGTCGTCGACGTCAGCCACTCGAGACACGACCGGCCGCGCCGACCGTCCAAAGACTCCGAAATCACTGAGCTCGGACGTGAGATCGTGGTAAGGCGCGATGCGCGGATTGACGTATTTGCGCACCATCTCCTTCCATCCCGGAGCGGCGGCGGCGGAAGTGTCGATCAGAAGCGCATCGTCCAACGCGAAGATGCGGAGGTCGGCGACGATCTTCCCCTTGGGAGTGAGTGCCGCGGCGTACTGGCCTTCACCTGCAACCAGAGCCAAAACGTCGTTCGTCACCATTCCGGTGACCAACTCGGCGGCCTTCGGTCCGGAGATGCGCATGCGCGTCCGATCGCTCCGGTCGAAAAAGAGAGCACCGTTGTGCAGCGCGGAATACTCGTTCATTTCCGACATTACCTGCAATTAAGCCAGTGCCCAGAGCGGGCGCTACTGGCCGAACGCGGCGTACGATGCGTCGAGCAGATCTATTGGATGAATCGCGCGCGCGGGGATCTCGGCGCGAATCAGGCCGGCGCCGATTTGCATCAGACAACCGGGATTTCCCGTCGCCACCCACGGCGCTCCCGTCGCGCGGATGTTGGCGAGCTTGGGCGCGAGCACGGCGTCGGAAGTCTCCGGCTCGATGAGATTGTAGATGCCGGCGCTTCCGCAGCATTGATCGGAATCGTGGAGCGGAACGAGCTCCAGGCCGGGAATAGCACTGAGGACCGAAAGCGGCGCCTGGGTGACCCGCTGCGCGTGCTGGAGATGGCAGGGCGCGTCATACGTGACTCGAATTGGAAGAGGGCCCCCCTCGCGCGGACCAGCGTCGGCGAGAAGCTCGCTCACATCTCTCACGCGCGCGCTCATGCTCGCGGCTCTCTCGTGCCACTCAGGATCATCCTTCAGCAGATGTCCGTACTCCTTCATGATCGCTCCGCAGCCCGCGGCATTGACCGCGATGAACTCGGCGCCCGAGTGGTCGAACGCGGCGATGTTGCGGCGCGCGAGAGAGCGGGCAGTCTCTAGATCACCAGCGTGCGCGTGGAGCGCGCCGCAGCAGCTCTGCCCGGGAGCAGCGACAATCGCGTAACCGTTCACAGCCAGCACGCGCCTGGTCGCGCCGTTCGTAGCGCAGAAGAGGCCGTCCATCACACAACCGCGTAGCGTTGCGACGCTGCCGCGCTCGCCCCGCGTCACGGGCTGATAGCGCGAGCGCTCGATCGAGCGGCCGGTGGAAGCAAGCATCGCCATTGCGAAGCCAAGGCGCCCCTTGATTCCGGAAAGAAGCGTGGGAATCGGCGTCGCGGCGAGAAAACGCGAGAAGAACATCGCCGGACGCAGCAGCCACTCGCGCGCGAAAACGAACAGGATCGCCCGCGCGATGAAGGGCGTCGGCTTGTACTCGCGCAGCGTCGCCCTCGTCGCTTCGAGAAGCTGTCCGTAGGGAACTCCGCTCGGACAGACGGGTTCGCACGCCCTGCAGCCAAGGCATTGATCGATGTGCTGCTGCACGCTCGGATCGTCCGGCTTGACCGTGCCCTCGAGCAATGATCGCATGAGAAAAATGCGTCCGCGCGGACTGTCGTTTTCGTCCTCGAGGTTCAGGTACGTCGGGCACGCCTGAAGGCAGAATCCGCAGTGCACGCACGCATTGATTCCGGGCAGCGCGTCGGCGAGCGCGGTGCCGGGCAGCGCGCAGCCAGGCATTGGATCGAGCGGAAGGGGGTGAGCAGGATGAGGAGCGGTCACGTCAGTCGCCGAGTATGCCGGGGTTGAGAATGTTGTGGGGGTCGTACGCCCGCTTGATGCCTTGCGACAACGCGTCTGACACCACGCTTGGTGAGACCCCTCGCCAGATCTCCGGAGGAAGCTTCTCAAAGATCACCTCGCTCGACTCAACTCCGTCCTTCTGGAAATCGGCGGATGCCTCGGTCGGTGGAGTGCCAACAACGCCGTTTTCTCCGTCCGCTGTGACGACAATTCTCATAACGCCACGACGCGGGTCGATGCAGGTGTAAATCCCTGGACCGTCGTCGCCGAGAATTCTCGCGGACGTAGCGAGAAGCCGCTGTGGCAGGCTCACGATTCTGATCATCGTGTGCGCGTTGCCGTCCAACTGTCGAAGCCGCGTCCATGCAGCTGCGTCTATCTCTTCGGCTCGCGCGACCTGTGACAGCGCGCCCACCTGCGCCCGGACGACTGCGTCGTTGCCGCCAAAGCGGATGAGACAAACCGGATGCTCGCCGAGACCGAGCGCACGCGCGGCTGGAGGATTGAGGAGCTGCAGAGCAAATGGAGTGAGAGGCGACATGACGATCGCGCGGACGAGAGACGACATTTCCCTCTCGCTCCCCTTGAGAGCGACAGCAAACGTGCGGTCGGCATTCGGCAGAGCGTACAGCCGGAGCGTTACTTCGGTGATGACGCCGAGCGTTCCCCACGAGCCGGTGAGGAGCCGCGACAAATCGAAGCCAGCAACGTTCTTCACGACCTTTCCTCCGCCTCTCACCACATCGCCGCGCCCGTTCACGAACTCGAGGCCGAGCAACAGGTCGCGCGGCAATCCAAAGCTCGATGCGAGTGGGCCGGCAGACGCCGTCGCTATCGTCGCCCCGATGGTTCCGTCTGGTGATCCGTACGGATCGAGCGGAAGCCACTGGTCGTGCTCCCGCGTCACGCGCTCGATCTCTGAGAGCGGAGTCCCGGCGCGCACGGTAAGTGTGAGATCACCCGGCACATAGCTGACGACGTCGCTGTCGTCGCGGAGTGAAAGGGTCTTGTCAGCGCGCACAGGACGCCCCGCGTCGAGCCAGGTCGAACGGCCGGCAATCCGGAGCGGGGCTCGAGCCGATCCGCTTTCCTTGATCGCGGAGACTACCGCTTCCGTGCTCACCTGGCCGACGGATGGGAGGGCTCGGCCTCGAGCGGGCGCGCCTCGCCCGCATCAATCAGAGCGCCGGCGCCCATCCGCAAGCGGCCACCAGACACGGCGTGCCATTCCTTGCAGGCGTGAACCGGAATGACCTTCCCCGGATTCGACCGCCGCTCGGGATCGAACACCGCGCGCAGCTCGCACATCGCGTTGAGCGAGCTTTCGGAGAAGATCGCTTCCATGTATCCCATCTTGTCGAGCCCGACACCGTGCTCGCCGGTGATACTGCCGCCCGCATCGATGCACGCCTGCATGATCTCGGTCATCGCCCTGTGCACTCGCTCGCTTTCGGCCGGATCGTCCGCGCTGTAGGCGATGTTCGGATGAAGATTTCCATCACCCGCGTGAAAGACGTTGCACACCACGACTCCGTATTTCTCGCTGATAGCGCGAATGGTGGCGAGAATGTCCGGCAAGCGCGTCCGCGGAATCACCGCGTCCTGGACGATCAGATGCGGCGCGAGACGTCCCATCGCTCCAAATGCCTTCTTTCGCCCCTGCCAAAGCTTCATGCGCTCCGCATCGTCCCGCGCAACCTTCACGTTCCGCGCGCCGCCATCGAGGCAGATCCGCCGTACCGCTTCGAGATCCGCCGAAACGCCCGCCTCGAGTCCATCGAGCTCGATGAGGAGAATGGCTTCCGCATCCCTCGGATAGCCCGCAGCATAAATGGAATCTTCGACCACGCGGATCGTTGGACCATCCATGAACTCCAGCGCCGCGGGTACGATCCCGGACGCAATGATCGCGGACGTCACATGCGCGGCCGCGTCGACGGACGTGAAATCGGCGAGCAGCGTCCTCACCGTCTGCGGCTTGGGTGTCAGCTTGACGGTTATATCCAGGGCGAGCCCGAAGCATCCCTCAGATCCAATGAATGCTCCGCGCAGATCGTAGCCATCCCGCTCACCGATCGTGCTGCCCAGCTCCACGACCTCCCCGCTCGGCAAAGCCACCGTCATCGCCAACACGTGATTGAGCGTGACGCCGTACTTGAGGCAATGCGGGCCGCCGGCATTCTCGGCCACGTTGCCGCCGATCGTGCACGCGGCTTCGCTCGAAGGATCCGGAGCGTAGAGCAGTCCGTGCGGCGCGACGTGCTTATTTAGCCGGAGATTCACGACGCCGGGCTCGACGGTTGCGCGCCGGTTGGCGACATCGAGCGAGATGATCTTCTTGAGCCGGTGGAGCCCGATGACGACGATGTCGTCGGCGAGCGCTCCGCCGGACAACCCCGTGCCGGCGCCGCGTGGGACGAACGAAAGGCCTTCATCGGCCAGCAGTCTGACGACTGCGACTGTCTCTTCCCGCGTCCCTGGGAAAACGGCGAGCCTGGGCTGGCGCCTGTAACCGGGCAATCCGTCGGAGTTGTAGACCAGCAGCTCGCTTGGCCGGCTCAGCACGTGGCGCTCTCCCACGATTTCAGCCAGACGCGCGGCGACCATGGGCTGCGCCGGCGAGGTGTTAGCCTGAGTCGGGGCCTGAGTCGGCTGGGTCATCCGTGGAATTTAGCTATTGATCTCCCTCGGGCGGCCCGACAACGAGGTGGAGCGCATCACGCTCGATCCTGTAGTCGAGCGGAGTCACCATCTTCTTCAGCTCTCCGTCGAGCCCGATGGTGGCGTACGAGCGGGTGAGATCGATCCGACAGCTCTCTACAA
Organism: Gemmatimonadaceae bacterium; assembly: GCA_043781715.1. GTDB lineage: Bacteria > Gemmatimonadota > Gemmatimonadetes > Gemmatimonadales > Gemmatimonadaceae > UBA4720. The sequence goes on along the minus strand of JAYWBE010000102.1, from coordinate 9,133 downwards.
GGAAGTCGTCGAACTCCGGAAGTTTTTCTGCCTCCTTCGTTCCCTTGGCAATTCCGGCGAGCGCGACGGCGAACAGGCGCGACCTCCTGTGGCCACGAACGACCATGACGTGAAGTCCCTGCTTTCCGTTCTTCACCCTGCTGCCGAGTGTCGGCAGCTTGAGTTCGCGCTCGCCGACGCCAATGAAGACCAGGGAAGAGCGGTAGTACTTCTTCACGCCTTCGGCCTCCAGCGTCACCGTGAAGGTGTGCAGCCCCGACCACGTTCTGATGAGGGCGAGAAAGCTGGCGATCCTGTAGCCGACATACTTCTCGAATCGCTCGCGAACGCGGACGAAAGTGACGTAGGCGCCGATCGAGCTCGTGTTCAGAAAGACAGAGTCGTTGACGTACCCGATGTCCGCTCCGACGACCACGCCGTCAGCGGCGACCAGCGCTGCCTTTTCCAGGTCGGTCGGAACGTTGTGATCCTTGGCGAAGTGGTTGAGAGTTCCGCCCGGGAGGATCGCCAGCTCGATGCCGCTTTTGGCGATGACGGACGCGGCTGTCGCGATGGTGCCGTCGCCACCGGCCACAAGGACGCGTTTCGTTCCGCGATCGATTTCCTGCTTGAGTCGCTTCTCCAGCTCGATCGGCTGCACTTCCTCGAGATCGAACCCCGCCTTAATGAGAGCCTCACGCGCCGGTTCAGCGCTGCCGGACGCAGCATTGAGAAAGGCCTTGAGCTTCGATCCGCGCGGAGATGCGGTCGCGGTTTGTGTCGCTGCCATGAAGTGCTGGAGGAGGGGAGCCAATGAGTGTGGGAAGCCATTCCCTATACAAGAAAGACGCCGGCCAATCTTCGGCCGGCGTCTCTTCTATTCGTTGCTCGGTCTGGTTCGCGCTACTACAGAGGTCTAGCTCCAGAATCCCGCGAGGGCCGAACCGTCCGGCGACTCACGGAGCTTCTCGAAGGCGCGCTCACGAATCTGTCTGATCCGCTCGCGGGTGACGCCCATCAGAGCACCGATCTTCTCGAGCGTCATCGCATCGGAGCCCTGCTCGAGGCCGTAATAGAGGTGAAGGATCTTCCGCTCGCGCGGGGTGAGGTACTTTCGGAACACGCGATCGATGAACTCGCGCATCAAATGGAAGTCTGTTACGTCCTCGATCTCGCCGCCATCCACTCCCGCGAAGCGCTCGCCGAGCGTGCAGGCCTCGCGATCCGAGCGATCAATCGGGGCGTCGAGCGAGATCTCCGTCGCCGACATCTGCTTGGCGGAACGCACCGCGTCGGGAGTCTCTTCGAGCAGGCGTCCGATCTCGCTGTCCGTCGGATCGCGCTTGAGGACCTGGGAAAGAACGGTCTGCGCTCGGGCCAGCTTGATCAGCTGCGAATTCTGATTGAGCGGGATTCGAACGCTTCGTGTCTGCTCGGCCAGCGCCTTCAGCACTGCCTGGCGAACCCACCACACGGCGTAGGAGATAAACTTGACGCCCTGATCGGGATCGAACTTTCTGACTGCCTTGAGCAGACCTTCGTTGCCGATGGCGACGAGCTCACCAAGGTCGAGACCGTGGCCCTGATACTTCTTTACGTATGAGATTACGAATCGAAGATTGGCGGTGACCAGCCGCTCTGCTGCTTTTTCGTCACCTGCCTGCGCACGACGCGCAAGTCGCCGCTCTTCTTCAGCGTCGGTGATCAGTGGAAGCTTTTGAATGTCCTGGAGGTACTGGTCGAACGCGGTAGAGGGGGAGGAACGGAAGAAGCCTTTCGATCTACTCTCGCCCGTTGTCTGCATAAGCCCCTTGGAAGCGACATTACCGACCGGCTGCCTGGTTGGCGCGCGCCGGTTCTGTTGGACGCGCACGTTAACTAGACGCGCACTCTACCGTCAACAGCCACGTTTCATGCCACGGTCAAGCCTGTGGATCTTTGGGCTTCGTTCGGGTGGTGGCGCTGACAATTCCGATTCCGATGAGGATAATGGCCCCGACGGTGACCCAAGTGGGTGAGACGCCAAGAAGAATGGCGGCGATCGCCAGACCGATGATGAGGACGATGAATCCAATCAGGTAGGTGCTGAACGAGGACATTAGGTAGTCTCAGTTTAGGATTTTCCTGGCCCAATCGAGCAATTGTAAGGCCAATTGCGGCCCTGAAAAAGCGCGCTAGTTAGCGCTTCGCGAGTCCGTCCCACCGGGTGGGCATGAGCGAATCGTTCGGGAGCTGCTCGACTTCGCGCGCGACGAGCACCGCGCTGCCCCAGTGACGCCCGAAGCGCGCTGCTTCCTTGCAGTCGGGGTTCCAGATGTCGAGGGTCGCACCGAGTACGTTGCCGCCGGTATCGTCCACGAGGTAGCGGCCGAGATATTCCTCGCCGAGGAAGACTTCGACGTAGCGCGCGAGCGGGAAGATGCGAGGATCGGCGGCGACGATTCCGTGCCGGGTTTGGCGCCCGCGACGCGTTTCACCCTGTACGCAGTATTGCGTGAGTGAGACCGGGATCGTGATTCCGTTCTGGGCGCGAGCGAACTTGGATGGAATGAGCGGAATAACGCCTTTTTTCATCTTGATCGCTTCATGGGCCGTGGCGCGGATGATGCTCGCGGCGGACGGAAATATGTCGACACCATCGGCGATGGGCCTCGTCACGGCGGTCGTCGCCTTCGCGACTCTCGCGGCTGTAGACGGAAGCGCCATTGCCATGTCCGCCACGGTTTCAGCCAGCGGACCACCGAGCATTCCCGCGGTCTCGCGAATGCGTTCGATGTCAGCGATGGCCTCGGGCTCGAGTTGCGGACCCTTGCGAGGTGGAATCTCGATTCCGGCCGCGACCGGAGCGAGCGAGGGGAGCGCGATCGCTCCAGTTCCGACAAGCGCCACAGCGAGGGTTACCGCGACGATGGTGCGCACGACCTCGACCTGCGGCCGGCGGGAGGTGCCGTCGCCAGCGGCCCCTGGTGCGAAGGTACGCCGAGAGATTCTGCCAATTTTCATGCAAGCACCTCCCGAAGTTGATCGTCACTGACTGGAACGGTCCATCCCGTCTCTGCCCCGGCCATCGCTCCAACGCGAAGGGGAAGGGCGAACCTCGTCTTGCCTGACACTCCCTTCTTATCCGACCTCACCGCCTCGATGACAGCGTCCGGTTCGAAGCCGGGTGGGAGGTCGGTCGGGAGCCCGGCGGACTGCAGCACTTTTGCGATCGTGGCCGCGGTTCCGGTCCTGGCTACGCCGATCTGTTCGGCGAGCCTGCTCTCCAATGCCATCCCGATTGCGACCGCCTCACCATGAAGCAGTAAGTAGCCGCTAACCAGCTCGACGGCGTGGCCAATCGTGTGGCCGAAATTCAGAGTTTTTCGAAGGCCTTCCTCCCGTTCATCACGTGAGACAATGTCGGCCTTGATCTCTACACTACGGACGATGAGCGAGAGCATCCTGTCACTCGTCGAACCGCCGGCCGACAGCAACTCCGAAGTACCGCTGGCGACCTCACGAAGATATACGTCGTCCGCGATTACGCCATGCTTGACAATCTCCGCAAATCCCGCACGCATTTCCCTAAGTGGAAGTGTGGCAAGGAGTTGGGTGTCGACAAGCACAGCAGTAGGAGGGTGGAAAGCGCCTACCAGATTCTTGCCCGCTGGCGTGTCTACCGCGGTTTTTCCACCGATTGCGGCGTCGACCATGGCGACCAGCGTGGTGGGTATTTGAACCACGGGGATTCCACGCATGAAGGTCGCCGCGACGAAGCCCGCTAGATCGCCGACGACCCCACCCCCGAGCGCAATCACTGCCGAGTCGCGCCCATGCCTTTTGGCGAGCATCTCGTCGGTGAGCCGGGCCCAGCTTTCCCGGGTCTTGTTCGACTCTCCGGCGGGGATCGTCAGGATGTCCACGCTATCCTTTTCGAGCTGGTCGCGGACCTTTGCCGCGTACAGCGGACCGACGTTGGAATCCGTGATGACGGCGTACCGATGGGCGGGGGCGAGCTCGCGGGCAACGGCGCCGGTCTGGGCCAGGAGTCCCGGGGCAACCCGGATCGAGCACGAGCCAAGCCGGATCTCGCGCGGCGTTACCAGGTTACTTCACCCGCGCCCGTGCGTACGTTCGCGACGCGCGCGAGCATGAAGAGGAGATCCGACAACCTGTTCAGATAAATGACGACGAGGGACGGGATCTCAACCTCCTTCTGGAGGTGCACGACCCGCCGCTCTGCTCGCCGGCAAACGGTTCGGGCGACGTGGAGAGCTGCGCCTTTACGGCTTCCGCCCGGAATGATGAATGCCTTGAGCGGCTCCAGCTCCTTTTCGCAGTCGTCGATCGCGCGTTCGAGGTCCCTGATCCGCCGGTCGTCGATGTTCGCCTTGCTCAGATGGCTGTGCATCTTCTCCAGGTCCGGCGTGGCGAGGAGAGCCCCGATGCTGAAGAGATCGCGCTGCATCGGCACGAGGACTTCGTCGATGCGCGGCAGTGGCTCGACGGCGCGCGCCATCCCGATGACGGCATTCAGCTCGTCGACGTCGCCATACGCTTCGACGCGTGGGTCGTCCTTCTGGACCCGTCCGCCCCCGAACAGTCCCGTGTCGCCGGCGTCGCCGGTTTTCGTGTAGATCTTCATCGGCTGGAAATGTAACGCTGGTCGTTTGAGTGGGCGGCCGCTCAGCGGGACCGCGGGCGTGCACTTATAATGAGTCACCCAAGACACATCTACAGAATGCGACTACCCGACGAACACGATCAGCACGACGCGGAATTCCCCCTCGGCGATGGAACGGCCGAGACGGGGGCGACGGTCTATTGTCCCTACTGCAACGAAACGGTCGAGATCGCGATCGATCCGGGCGGCGGATCAGCGCAGGAATACGTCGAGGACTGCGAGGTCTGTTGCCAGCCCTGGAGCGTGAGCGTGCACTATCGTGAAGACGGCTCCGCTCAAGTCAGCGTCGAGCCGCTCGACGAGTAGAGGCTCCCGCCCGCAGGGGCGACCGGAGCGAGGCTATCGGCCGGCCCGCGCCGCTCTCCAGTCGGGCTCGAGGATCGAATAGACCGCCAGGGTCTCGAAGCGATCCCATTTGATGGCCCAGTCTCGCTCGATTCCCTCGTGCTGCATACCCAGCTTTTGCATCACCCGTCCCGAGGCAGGGTTGCGAACGAAATGGCGGGCCTCGATTCGGTGGAGGCCGAGGACCTCAAAGCCGAAATCGATGAGGCGTTGGCTCGCCTCGGTCGCGTAACCGCGACTCCAGCAGTTGAGAGCGATCCAGTATCCGAGCTCGGCCCGGCGGTGCTCGGGCTTGATCATGAGACTGATGGCACCAGCCAGGCGGCCTGTTGCGTTATCGACAATCGCGAAGGTTGCACTGCTTCCTTCGTTCCAGGCCGGGCCATGAGTGAGAATCCACTCGGCCGCTCCACCGTGTGGGTATGGGTGTGGGATGTTGAGCGTCGTATCGGCGATCTCGCGCATTCCGGCGAGCCGCTCGACGTCGAACGCATCGTCGGCGATGAAGGGGCGAAGCGTGAGACGCTCGGTTGTGAGCGTCGGCTGCTCGCTCTGGGCGCGCACGTCTACAGGAGGCCGCATGACCCCGCAGAGTCTAGGGCGCTCCCGGTAAAGTTGCCAGAAGGCTTGGACGGGGTGGGTGGAACTTCCCGCTACTATATATTTCGCGTCAGAGATGACTTACGAGATAACCGACATCACCGTCATCGGCGGCGGTCCAACCGGGCTGTTCGCCTCTTTTTACACCGGAATGCGCGGCGCGACGGCGCGGATCGTCGACGCGCTGCCCCAGCTCGGCGGTCAGCTCACGGCGCTCTACCCCGAGAAGTACATCTTCGACGTCGGGGGATTCACGAAGATACTCGCTAAGGACCTCGTCAAAGCGTTGACCGAGCAGGCGTCGCAGTTCCCCTTCAAGGCACATCTGAACCAGAACGTCACCGCCCTCGAGCGGAATGACGATCACTTCGTTCTGGTCACAGAGACCGACCGCTTTCCAACGCGCGCGATCGTCATCGCCGCGGGGATCGGCGCCTTCTCACCGCGGCGTCTGCCGCAGTCCTGCGCGGAGCCGTGGTACGGGCGAGGGATCTTCGATCGCGTATCGGATCCGGAAGAGTTCCGCGGCCAGAGCATTGTCATCATCGGGGGCGGTGACTCGGCGTTCGACTGGGCGCAGCAGCTGCGCGACGGTGCGAAGGCGGTGACGCTCGTCCATCGGAGCGACAAGTACCGCGCGCACGGAGCGACCATAGCCGACGTTCAGGCCGCGGCCACGTCGGCTGAGGGGCGTACGACGCTGCTACCGTTCCACGAGCTCCACGACGTGCTGTCGCGCGACGGCAAGCTCACTGGCGTGACAGTGCGCGACGTCAAAGCAAAGACGACTCGGGACGTCGATGCGGATGTCGTCCTGCCGATGCTCGGCTTCCACAGCGATATCGGCGCACTGGCCGAGTGGGGATTGAACTGCGAGAAGGACGAGATCGTCGTCAACAGCCTAATGGAGACGGGGCGGCCGGGGATCTACGCGGCCGGTGACATCACGACTTATCCCGGCAAGCTGAAGCTGATCGCGACGGGATTCGGCGAAGCTGCCACCGCGGTGAACCAGGCCGTGCACTTGATCTATCCCGACAAGAAGGTGAATCCGGGACATAGCTCCAACATGGCGATCTTCGGACAGAAGGACGACTAGCTCGGCTCGTCGAGGGCTCTACTCGTGGCGAGGGTGTGGACGCTCGGCTCCTCCTTTGCCGCCCGCACGCAAAGGATCCAGGTGAGCATCGCGGTGCCGAGTGTCACGGACAGATCAGCGAAGTTGAAAGTCCAGAAGCGGTGCGTGCCGATGCCGATGTCGATGAAATCGACGACTCCGCGCGCGGAGCGGATGCGGTCGAGCAAATTGCCGACCGCGCCGCCGCAAATGAGGGCGATCGAAGCGATCTGGAATCGGTCTTCACGTGGAGTCTGCCGGTACATGTAGGCCAGAACGAAGAGCGTTCCGAAGGAAAGAAGCACGAACCACCAACGGGACGATGGCCCGAGCGAAAAGCTCATCGCACCTTCGGGGTTGTACGCGAGTGTGAAGCGCAGGACATCGTCGATGATGTCGTGCGGCAGGTAGGGCGGGGATAGCGCAGTGACGGCGAATCGTTTGCTCGAGACATCGACAAGAATGGTCGCGAGGAAGATCGTCCAGAATCTGTTGGCTCGTTGCGGCATGAATCTCGTTAGGGTGTTTCCTCCCTACGGCGTCGAGCACGAATGCGTTTCGCCGCGGGGCTGGGGCTGGGACTGGTGCTTCACAAGAGCATTATAGATTCCAGTACACTGAACTCCAATCGAAAGACGACGAGGCAGAATGGCGCGAAACCCCGACAAGCGAAACAGGAATCCTCTTCACTATCACCTTATCGGAATTGGTGGTACTGCCATGGCTTCGCTGGCGGGGCTCCTGAAGGCCGCGGGTCACACGGTCACCGGCTCGGACGAGAACGTATACCCGCCAATGTCGACGGGGCTCCAGGAGATGGGGATCGCCTACACCCAGGGATACAAGCCGGAGAATCTGTCGCCGAGGCCGGACATCGTCATCGTTGGTAACGCGATCTCACGAGGGAACCCGGAGCTGGAGGCGGTGCTGATCCAGAAGCTTCGCTACACATCGGCCGCCGCTACCATAAAAGAGGAATTCATCTGGGGCCATCACTCGATGGCGGTGGCCGGCACGCACGGGAAGACGACGACCACGTCGCTACTGGCGTGGGTGCTCGAGTCGGCCGGGCTCAAGCCGAGCTTCCTGATCGGTGGAGTCGCCGAGAACTTCGGCACGTCATTCCGACTGACGGACTCGAACTACTTCGTGATCGAGGCTGACGAGTACGATACCGCGTACTTCGACAAGGGCCCGAAGATGTGGCACTACCTGCCGGACACCGCGATCGTCAACAACATCGAGTTCGATCACGCCGACATCTATCGCGACGAAGAGGCGTACAAGTTCGCGTTTGCGCGGTTCATAAATCTCATTCCGAAGAATGGAGTGCTGATCGCGGGATGGGATTCGCCGATCATGCGTGAGCTGGCGCCCAAGTCCTTCGCGCCGGTGGAGTCGTTCGCCTACGGAGACGAGACGAAGCCTCCGTCCGGCCAGCCGCACTGGCATGCGCGCGACGTCGAGTTCAGCGAGAGCGGCACCCGGTTCCGCGCGTACCGGTCGGACAAGGAATGGGGAAATGTCGACACGCCACTCGCCGGCGCGTTCAACGTAAGAAACGTCCTCGCGGTGATCGCCGCGGCGGAAGCGGTGAAGGCCGACCCGGATGGAGTGCGCGAAGGGCTTCGCACGTTCGCCAGCGTCAAGCGACGTATGGAAGTGCGCGGCGAGGTCCGTGGCGTCGCGGTGATCGACGATTTCGCCCACCATCCGACGGCGATCCGCGAGACGATCGACGCGATCAGGCAGAAGTACAAGGGGCGGCGGATCGTCGCGGTGTTCGAGCCGCGCAGCTACACGGCGCAGCGGCGGGAATTTCAGGACGACTACGTGAAGGCTTTTCGGGGGGCGGACGAGATCGTTTTCGCGGCGCTTTATCGACCGGATCGGTACACCAAGGAAACGGCTCTGGACCTGGACCAACTCGTACGCGATCTCGCTTCGACTGGCAAAGGGGCGAAGCAGCTCAAGGACGCCGACGCCATCGTCGAGGATTTGTCGCCGAGGCTGAAGGAGCGGGACGTGGTGCTGATAATGTCGAACGGCGGCTTTGGGGGAATACACCAAAAACTGCTTGACGCTCTGGCGCGCAACTAAATGCGCTTGCGCGGGGAGACGGGGGTGAGCTTCGCCGATCCGGTTTTTGCGATGATTCCGAGTTTCAGCACCGTGTTCCAGTTCCGGGCGGTGCCGCGACCCAATCGCTTCTCGATCATCGCAGTCGTCAGTTTGGAGCGGCCCATTCCGTTCGGGTAGAAGATGTAGGCCTGCTTCCCTTTTGCCGTTATGATCTCTGGGCCTTTCCCTTTGATGTCTGCCTGGAGCGCGGCGACGTCCTCGGCATCGGGCGCGCTTTTCAGGAAGAGCGCCACGAGGTGCTTTGGATCCCGCTCGGCTTCCTTGCGATAAGGATTCTGCCGGAT
>JAYWBE010000101.1:0-6835 GCA_043781715.1 Gemmatimonadaceae bacterium | reverse complement strand
GCCTAGCGGGGTCCACGCTCCACAAAGCTTCCCCCCTCAACGCGCGGCGTGCCCGACGGGGGTGTGATTCCGGTCGATCCCGTCTGGTGCAGCGCTTGCCTACCGAGGAGGATTCGCGTCGCTCTGACGTCGTGTCCCATATCGATGAGAAGCAGCGCGAGGTCGCCACTTCCCCACAGCAATCCAGCGAGCACCACGAGGCGGCTCATCTCGCCCAGCAATGTGGGGATCGAGGTTGTGCCCTGGGTGACGAGTCCGGTAATGATCTCCGAGACCAGCAGCAGCAGCAGAATGACCGCCATGAGCTTGAACAACTTCGACAGATAGCCCAGTCCCACGTACGGCTCGAGATCGGCTAGGCGCACCGGCATCGCCGGGTCACGCTTCGGGTTGGCTGGTGAGTGCCTGAGATCTTCTGTCGGGTCTGCGGGGCTGCCGGTAGATGATTTGTCCATTAACTGTCTCCTGTTCCAATCCAGCGAGCGGGGTAGCCTCGCGTGTCTATATGGGTAAACGGCCCGTGCGCTGACGTCCCAGAATATATGCCACACCCTCCTATCAGCGAAGGGTGTGCCCGCTCGACGCGGTTCACGGCATCCTGGATCACCTTGGCATCTGCAATATTCACGCGCCCGTCATGATTGAGGTCATCCATCTGCCCATCGCCGTCGTTATCGATGAAGATGTCGTTGGCGTCACCGTACATATGGCGGCTCAGAGCCGCTCGGCCCCTCGGGTCGCCTCCACCGACGTTGTATTGCGGTGTTCTGAATCCGCTCAACACGCGGACGCCATTCGGATTGATTCCGTGCTCCTTCAGGTCCTGCAGCACGAGCTCGTCCTTGTCGATCATCTTTATGTCGATGACTATGTATTTCGGCCAGACGTTCTGCTGATCGTGCGGAAGAAAGTCCCTGAGTTTGAAGTGCTCTGAGAGCTGGGTGTTCTGATTCTGCGCTGTCACTTCGATGAATCCGTTGGGCGCATCGTAGCTCACACCCGGCCTGCCCTTTCGCGCCGCGGGCCAGTTCCCGATGAAGTACAGTCCCAGCCGGCCTGCTTTCTTTTCTGTTGCCGGGCGCAGCGTGATGACGCTGAAGTCAGCGAGCGGCTTGATGGCGTTTCCGATCTTGAGCGCCAGGTTCCAGATGCCGGGACGCCTTGGCGCGACGAACGCGGACGTGGACTCGGCGGCCGAGCCGGAAGAAAAGGTCGCGACGGATCCCGGGGGAAGGGTGTCGGCCAGAATCGCCGTAATCGGGGTTCCGCCCTGCTGGATTCGGACGCGAAGCTTTCCGCTCTCGCCGCGCGCCGGGGTAGCGAGCGCGGCGAGAGCGGCATCGGTGAGATAGGCGACCGATGGAGCAGATCGGTCGGTGAGCGCGGTCGCAATGTTGGCGCTCGCGGGGGTCACCGGACCGCCGTCACCGGCCGCGCGCGCGCGCGCGATGGACCACGACCAACCCATAGCGAAGAGGACCAGCACGGCGATCGAGACGGCATTAAACGTTCGCTCGGCTCTTCCTGGGGGGCGCCGAAACCCTCGCGGGCGCCTTTCCGGGAACGCGAGCAGCCAGTCTCCCGTAGTTGCTTTGCGCCGCGGTGGCGTTGAACTTGAACGTCTCTCTTCCATTCTACCTCTCTAAAGCGGCTTCATGCAGGCAATCACAGACCTGTTCCACCGGCTCTCCAATCTCCCGGAGCTCGTGCAGTGGGCCGGACTCTTCGGCCTCGCTGCAATAATTTTTTCCGAGACCGGACTTCTCATAGGAGTGTTTCTACCCGGCGACTCCCTTCTGGTTACTGCCGGACTCCTAGCCGCGAGGGGATACCTCAACGTATACACGCTGGCCCCTGTGCTGACAGTGGCTGCCATCTGCGGCAACTCAGTTGGGTATTTCATCGGTCGCGCCACGGGCCCCCGGATCTTCAATAGAGAGGACAGCCTCTTCTTCAACAAGAAGCATGCTATCCGCGCGCACGAGTTCTACGAGAAATACGGGCGCAAGACAATCGTGCTAGCCCAATTCATGCCGATCATCCGGACATTCGCGCCCGTGGTCGCGGGCGTTGGAGGAATGAAATTCAGAACTTTCATAACGTTCAACATCATGGGTGCTGTTTTATGGATCTGGAGCATGGTCGCGATTGGTTATTTCCTGGGCAGCTATATTCCGGGAATCGACCGGCACATCGAGATCGTGGTCGCGATCGTCGTCTTCATCTCGCTCCTGCCGGGTCTCATCAGCTGGTACCGGGGGAGGCGTGCGAAGCGATACGACACCTCGTCCGCGTCGAAACCGGCGCGCTCTGAGATGTAACATGCAAAAGGCTGCAAAGCGCTCAGCGCCCGTTGAGCGAAGATCAAACAGGAGAAAGACAATGGCATTTACACTTCCGCCGCTCCCCTACGATTTCGCCGCCCTCGAGCCGCACATCGATGCGAAAACAATGGAGATCCATCACGGGAAGCATCATCAGACTTACGTGAACAATCTCAACGCCGCCATCGAGAAAGCGCCGGAGCTGGCGAGCAAGTCCCTCGACGATCTGATGCGCAACGCGAGCAAGCTTCCCGAAGCTGTTCGCACCGTGATCCGGAACAACGGCGGTGGACACTGGAATCACTCGATGTTCTGGCAGATCCTGGCGCCCAAGGCTGGCGGGGAGCCGGGCGGAAATCTCGGGCCCGCCATCAAGAGTGCATTCGGGGATTTCGCGAAATTCCGCGAGCAGTTCAGCGCCGCTGGCGTGGGACGATTCGGATCGGGCTGGGCGTGGCTGATCAACTCGGGCGGCAAGCTCTCGATCACGAGCACGCCAAACCAGGACAATCCGCTAATGGAGGGCCAGAAGGCGGTCATGGGGCTCGACGTCTGGGAGCACGCGTACTACCTCAAGTACCAGAACCGGAGACCGGACTACATCAGCGCCTGGTGGAATGTCGTCAATTGGAAGGAAGTCGAGAAAAGGTTCGCGGCGTAGGGCTCGCGAGTCGGAGCTGGCATCCACGGCCCCCCTGCCTCAGTTCTGTGGAAGCCAGCTCGCTCCGCTACCCGTACTCCGCGGCCTTTAGCGGGCCGCTTCCCCTTCGAGGTAGGTATAACCCTCCAGCCCCCCGATGTAATCCGCGATGAACATGTTCGCTTCCTGCCGCGCCAGGCCCGTCGCGTTCGCCACCTTGCGCCTGAACGTCGCCAGCAGATCGGGCGCGCGGAACTGGACGTAGTCGAGCACCTCGGTCACCGTGTCGCCGTGCACGAGGTCCGTGACCTCATAGCCCTTCGTCTCCGACAGCCTGATGTGCACCGCGTTCGTATCGCCAAACAGATTGTGTAGGTCACCCAGAATCTCCTGGTATGCGCCCGTCAGAAAAATCCCGATGATGTACTGATCACCATCATTGAATGGGTGCAGCTCCAGACTCTTGTGGGGAGTCCGATCGCCGATGAAGGTTTCGATTTTCCCGTCGGAATCGCACGTCACATCCTGAATGGTCCCGCGGCGCGTCGGCTCATCGTTCAGGCGGTGGATCGGCATGATGGGAAAGATCTGGTCGATCGCCCAGCTGTCGGGCAGCGACTGAAAGAGTGAGAAGTTGCAGAAGTAGCGATCGACCATCGTCGCTTCGACATCGTCGACGATGTCCGAATACTCGTCGCGGTCCCGCTGTGCGATCCTGGCGACCGCCCCGATCGTAGACAGGTATATCTGTTCGGAGATGGCGCGATCGCGCAGCGTCAGGACTCCGCTGTTGAACAGCTCTTGAGCGCGCTCCTTGTCGAACGTCGCATCGTGGAAGACTTCCCGCACGCGCTTTTTCGACACACGCTTCGAGACCGAGTTGTAATCCGCGGCCATCTCGTGAAGGAGACCGTGGTGATCCTTCGTGAGCTCCGGCACCGTGTTGTCCGCCTGCGACTCGACGTCGATCACACTGAGCAAGAGGAGCGCGTGGTGCGCCGTCAGCGCGCGTCCTGACTCGCTGATGATGTGCGGCATCGGCAGCTCGTGCTGCCGGCACGCTTCGGCGATCGTGTAGACGACATCGTCCGCGTATTCCTGCAGCGTGTAGTTCACGCTCGCCTGCGATGTCGAGCTCGAGCCATCGTAATCCACCCCCAGTCCCCCGCCGACATCCACGTGCGTGATATCGACGCCCATGCCGCGCAACTCCGCGTAGTAGCGAGTGACTTCCTGCAAACCCGACTTGATGTACCGGATGTCGGTGATCTGCGAGCCAAGGTGGAAGTGAATGAGCTTGAGGATGTCGAGACGGCCGATGGTTTTCAGCTTGTCTACGAGCCTGACGAGCTGCGCGGTGCTGAGGCCGAACTTCGACTTCTCGCCGCCGCTCCGTGCCCACCTGCCCGAGCCTTCCGAGTAGAGCTTGATGCGCACACCCGCGGTCGGGTTCACTCCGAGCTCGTCGGCCACCTTGAGCAGCACATCCACCTCGCTCAGCTGCTCGAGCACGATGAAAACCTGGTGTCCGAGCTTCTGCCCCATGAGGGCGAGCCGCATGAACTCCTCGTCCTTGTAGCCGTTGCACACGATCATGTGATCCGTGTGCTCCGCCAAGCCCAGCACGGCCTGTAGCTCCGGCTTGCTGCCGCACTCCAATCCTACGCCCGCGCTCTTTCCAAACTCGACGATCTCTTCGACCACGTGGCGCTGCTGGTTCACCTTGATCGGATACACCGTCGTGTAGCCGCCGGCGAAGCCGTACTCCTCGCGCGCGCGCGCGAATTTCTCGTTCAGCGACTCGATTCTCGACCGCAGGATGTCGGAGAAACGGAGTAGAAGCGGCAAGCCGACGCCCTGCTCCTCGAGATCGTTCGCGAGCTCGAACAGATCGAGCTCACGGTCTTCCTTCGCCCGGTCGGGCCGGACCACGACGTGACCGGCTTCGTTGATGTCGAAGAAGCCGATGCCCCAGCCTTCGATGTTGTAGAGAGAGCGCGCCGAAGCGATCGTCCACGGCTCGGCGGGCGCCGGCGCCGGCGGCGGCGAAGGCTGTGCGCTCTTCGGCGGCGTAGAAATGCGGGTGCTCGTCATCTCAACATTTTAGGGTATATCGCGCTCCAGTGGTACCGGCTGATTGTCACGGATAAAGAGTCTCGATCCGCCAGCCGTCGCCATCTCTGGTGTAGAGATGTCTTTCATGGAGACGATTGGGCTTGCCCTTCCAGAACTCGATCCTCTCCGGCCGGACGCGGAATCCCGACCAGTACCCCGGCCGCGGCACATCTTTCCCCTTGAACTCCTTCTCGTATTTGGCAACGCGCTCGTCGAGCGCCGTCGGTGTCTCCAACGGCTCGCTCTGTCGCGAGGCCCAGGCTCCAATTTGGCTGCGCCGTTCACGAGTAGCGAAGTAGGCATCGGCCTCTTCATCTGCGACTTTCGTAACCGTGCCTTCGATTCTGACCTGGATGTCGAGCGGCGCCCAGTAAAAGCAGAGCGCGGCCTTGGGGTGCGCGATAATCTGCCGCCCCTTTCTTCCCTCGTAGCTCGTGTAGAAGACAAATCCGCGCTCGTCGAACGCCTTGAGCAGCACGATTCTCGCCGACGGCTGATCGCGATTGTCGATCGTCCCCAGGGACATCGCGCTCGGATCGGGGATGATCGACCGGTCGATCTTTTCCGCCAGCGCGTAGACGCTGCGAAATCGGTCGATCGGATCCGTTGGGATCAACTAATACCTCGTCATCGTCGGATCGACCTCGTCGATCCAGCGCAGAATCCCGCCAGCCAGATTTCGGACTTCGGAGACTCCGGCGTCGGCGAGCTGCTGCGCCGCGTACATGCTCCGGACCCCGACCTTGCAGTAGAGAATCGTCTCCCTGCGCTTGTCCAACCGCGGAATCTCAGCCGCAATCCGGTCGAGCGGGACTAGACGCGCGCCCGGAATATGGCCGAGCTGCCATTCGTACGGCTCGCGGACGTCGATGATCTCCAGCTCCTCTCCACCCGAGAGACGCTCCGCCAGCTGCGACGGCTGGATTTCCCTGACCGCGCCTCCCGTCGCTTCCGCCGTCGGCGCGCCGCCGCAGAACTCCTCGTAGTCGATCAGCTCCGTGATCTCTCGCGTGCCGCACGCCGGACATTCCGGATCGCGCCGAATCTCGATCGTGCGAAACGCCATCGTCATAACATCTATCGTGAGTAGCCTGCCGATCAGAGTATCGCCCAGCCCAAGCAGCATCTTAATGGCTTCGGTGGCCTGGATTGTCCCGACGAGCCCGGGCACCACTCCCAGCACACCCGCTTCCGTGCAACTCGGAACCAGGTGCGGCGGAGGCGGCTGCCGAAAGAGACAGCGATAGCACGGGCCATTCGGCGCGCCGAACACGGACGCCTGGCCCTCGAACCGGTACACGCTGCCGTACACGTTCGGAATCCCAAGGAGAACCGAGGTGTCGTTGACGAGATAGCGTGTGGCGAAATTGTCCGTCCCGTCGACGATCAGATCGTAACCGCGCGCGATTTCAAGTGCGTTGCTCGATGCGAAGCGAGTCTCGTACGCTTCAACCTCGACGTTCGGATTGATGTCGCGTAGCCGCTCGCGCGCCGAGTCGATCTTCGAGCTTCCCACGGCCGCCGACCCATGGAGGATCTGCCGCTGAAGGTTCGACAGATCGACTGCATCGAAATCGACAAGCCCAACGGTGCCGACGCCGGCGGCCGCGAGATAGAGGGCCACGGGCGAGCCCAATCCTCCCGCGCCAACCAGAAGCACTCGCGATGCCTTGAGCGCGCGCTGTCCGTCCTCCCCCACCTGCGGCAGGAGAATGTGGCGGCTGTAGCGAACGAGCTCTTCGCGAGTCAGCTCCGT
>JAYWBE010000100.1:0-2179 GCA_043781715.1 Gemmatimonadaceae bacterium | reverse complement strand
TTCAGGACGGGCGGTGGCACTTCGGTGGGTCGCCCGGCGATGTGTTTGAATCGATTTATGAGGGAAGACCCGACGGTATGCCGGCGTGGGGAGGACGCATCTCCAACGATCAGATCTGGATGCTGACAGCGTACGTGCGCTCACTATCATCCAAGGATCTGAGCACCGAGAACTTCACCGGAAAAACGGTAGAACGCACCGGTCACTGAGGATCAAATTGCACCGGCGGCGTCATCGCGAGGTCGCCGGCGCTTCTCGGATACATACCACCTAATGTGCCGCGCCAATTCCGTGAAAGTGGGTAGCGCGGTGGCTGAATTCTTGACGCGTAAACTACGCGTCGGAGATGGCAACTAGCGAAATCAAGGGAAGAAAAACGAGGGGAAGGACAATGAGGTGCATAGTATGATCAGCAGAATCTGGCACGGCTGGACGACAACGGACGACTCGGACAAATTCGAGTCTCTGCTTCGCGCGGAGGTTTTGCCCGGAATTCATCGAGTCAGGGGCTACAACGGCGCTTATCTATTGCGACGCGAGGCCGCCGACCACGAGATCGAATTCCTCACGATCACGCAATTCACCGATATGGTGGCGGTGAAGGAGTTCGCCGGGGAGGATTACGAACGGGCAGTGATCGAGCCGGGGGCCGCAAAGTTCCTGACCCACTACGATGAGCGCTCCGCCCACTACGAGACGCTGCTCACGCCAGCGGATGTGAGAGCGCTGGCTGCGCGTATGAGCGGAAGGCACAGAGTAATCTAGGACGAGGGCGGCGCCGGTGGCACTCCTCCGAAAGCGTTGATGATCGCGAGCCCCATGTTGGCGAGTGTGAGCTGGGGCTCGTTGTCGAGAACCCAGCGCTGATCCTTGTTCTCCTTGGTCATCACGCAAGCCACGACGCGGTTGCGTAGGTACCAGAGCGTACACTCGGTTCGAACAGCGTCGGTCTCGCCATCCTTGTGCGCGGCGCGCGCTCCCTCGATATAGCGCTGAAGCATGAAGTCCGTCGTGTTGTGCTCGAGGATGTCGAGCATCGCGGAATCGGCGGCGGGATTCACCGCTTTACCCTGCGCCATCAGCTCGAACAGATGCGCCATCTCGTTCGGAGTGGTCACCCCCAGCCCGTACTTCACCGAGCTGTCCATCGCGACGCTCGAGTTGCGGAGGAAACTCTTCGAATGAACGCGGGTGTGCTGGAGCCCGAGCGAGTCCATCTTGGCCCAGACGCGCCGGATGATGATCCGGTCGAGCAGGAGGTTCGTCGCGGTGTTGTCGCTGATCGTGGACATGAGCCACGCCGCGTCGTGGACGGTGAGCACCGTCCCGTTGTGAAGGAATTGAGCGATCCCCGAGCCCGGCACCTGATCGATCTTGAGCACTGTGAGCGGATCGTCGAGCGAGAGCTGGCCCTTCGTCACCAAATCGTACACCGTCACGAGAATCGCAACCTTGATCAGGCTGGCGGTGGGAAAGGTCTCGTCTCCACGCCTGTTGATGCGCGCGCCCGTCTCGAGATCGATGACGCTGTATCCAACGACACCGTGATGCGCGTCCGCGATCGAGTCGAGCTTCCGGCGAAGAGCGGCGGTATCAGCGCGAACAATCTGTAGGCGGCCCACTCCTGTTTGGCCGACGCGTGTGGCAGCGCAGGCGATCACACCCGCGAGAAGGATCGCGGCGTAAGCAGCAACTACGCGCAGTGTGCGGGATTGAGTCATTGGTCCGATGTTTAGTTCGAGGTTGCCGTCGCTGTCGCGACGGAACCTTCAGGGTCGAGCGTCTTCAGCACTTCACGCCACGCGAACTTCTTCCCGCTTCCCCTCACCCAGTAGTCCATCCACGCCATCTCAGCGACCGACTTGAGAAGCTGATTTCGGGGATCCGGGATTCCGTGGGTGTTGCCGGGATAGACGTACAGCTCGGTCGGAACCCCCAGACGCTTGAGCGCCATGAACAGCTCCTCCGACTGCGGTCGCGGCACGCGTGGATCTCCTTCGACGACGTGGATCATCGTCGGAGTCCGGGCGTTCTTGATGTATTTGAGCGGCGACTGATTCCAATAGGCGTCGAAGTCGTCGTACGGCAGCTTATTACCCAGATAGAACTGCCGGTTTCTCTGCACGTCGCTCTCAGCGTACATCGAGATCCAGTTGGACGTTCCGGCTCCGGTGCTGAT
>JAYWBE010000099.1:0-2190 GCA_043781715.1 Gemmatimonadaceae bacterium | reverse complement strand
TGGTGGAAATCGATCTCACTCTGTTCGGCGGCTCTGCGCTGACGGCCGACATACCGGTGCCCAAGGATCGGGATCTCGCGCCGTCCTCGCGCTCCGCGAAGGAGATTCCCGTCACCTACGTCCCGGCGCGGAACACAATCTTCCTCTCCTATGCGCTGGCGCTCGCCGAGGTCATCGGGGCATCAAACATCTTCATCGGCGTGAACGCGCTCGACTACAGCGGCTACCCCGACTGCAGGCCCGAGTACATCCAGGCGTTCGAGAAGATGGCGAATCTCGCCACACGCGCGGGCGTCGAAGGGAGAACGCGCGTCGTGATCCGTACTCCTCTCATCGCTCTCTCCAAGGCCGCGATCATCAAGCTCGGCACCACACTCGGCGTCGATTACTCCGGGACCAGGAGCTGCTATGATCCCGGACCGAACGGCGACGCGTGCGGACGATGCGATGCGTGCCAGCTCCGCCTGAAAGGATTCAGCGAGGCCGGACTCGAGGATCCGATCGGATACGCGACCGCGAGAAGTGCGACACGAGGGGGAGCGAAGTGACGTACACGGTCAAGGAGATTTTCTACACGCTGCAGGGCGAGGGCGCGCAAACCGGGCGCGCGGCGGTGTTCTGCCGTTTCTCCGGCTGTAACCTGTGGTCGGGACGGGAGGAGGACCGGTCGCGCGCGATTTGCCAGTTTTGCGACACCGATTTCGTGGGGACAGGGCCGGACGGCGGCAGATTCAGTAGCGCTGATGAGCTCGCGGACGCGATCGATCGATGCTGGGAAGGAGAAGGTCGGAGCGCCGGCGAGGGCGACTCTTCCGGGCGCTCAGCCGGCCTGCCGAAGAAGTACGTGGTCTGCACCGGCGGAGAGCCGCTGCTGCAGGTCGATGAGAATCTGATTTCCGAGCTGCACGAGCGTGGCTTCGAGGTCGCCGTCGAGACCAACGGCACCAGGCCCGCGCCGCAATCACTCGATTGGGTCTGCGTCAGTCCCAAGGCGGGCGCGCCCCTGGTGCAGACGATGGGCAGTGAGCTAAAGCTCGTCTACCCTCAGGACAATGCGCCGCCGGAAAAGTTCGAGCAGCTCGACTTCCGCCACTTTTTTCTCCAGCCGATGGATGGACCCGACAGGGCCGGCAACACCGAGCGCGCGATCGAGTATTGTCTGCGGCATCCTCGCTGGCGCCTCAGCATCCAGACACACAAGCTCGTCGGACTGAGATAGAGGCTTCGCCCCTTACGTTCGCAGCGCGGGCCCCAGAGCGCTCGGGCGCTGATTCCTCGGCGTCCGCTCCTTCACCTCGCTGTCGAACGCATCGAGATACTTGATGCCGGAGCCGGTGTTGAAAAGCACGACCCTTTCGTCGAGCTTCACTTTCCCCCGCTCGATGAGCTTGCGCAATGCCGGCACGCACGCGCCTCCCTCGGGCGCGGCAAAGATCCCTTCCCTGCGCGCCAGCTCCCGCGCCCCAGCGATCAGCTCCTCGTCCGTGACCGCGACGGCGGTCCCATCCGATTCACGGATCGCATCGAGAATGAGGAAATCACCAATCGCCTTCGGCACTCGCAGTCCCGAGGCAATTGTCGTGGCGTTCGGAAATTCCTCCGCGAAGCGTTCTCCCTTCTCGAAGGCGCGAACGATCGGCGCGCATCCGGCCGCCTGCACCGACACCATGCGCGGGCGCTTCTCGCCGATCCATCCCAGCTCCTGCATCTCGTCGAACGCCTTCCACATTCCGACGAGGCCCGTTCCTCCACCGGTTGGATATATGATCACGTCCGGCAGCGTCCACGCCGATTGTTCGGCGATCTCGTAGCCGAGTGTCTTTTTCCCCTCAACGCGATACGGCTCCCTGAGCGTCGAGACATCGAACCAGCCTTCCTCTTCCTTGCGTCTCGCGACCTCAGCGCCACAGTCGGTGATGAGACCATCCACGAGCGTTATGTGCGCGCCCGCGACCTCGCACTCGATCAGATTGGCGCGCGGTGTGTCGCGCGGCATGAAGAGAAATGCCTGGAGCCCTCCCTGCGCGCAGTACGCAGCGAGAGCGCCGGCCGCGTTCCCAGCCGACGGTGCCGCGATTTTCTTCACGCCGAGCTCTTTCGCCATCGAGACCGCCACCGACATCCCGCGCGCCTTGAAGCTCTGAGTGGGATTGAGAGACTCGTCCTTCACGTACAGTTCGGTCATGCCCA
>JAYWBE010000098.1:0-2193 GCA_043781715.1 Gemmatimonadaceae bacterium | reverse complement strand
TTTCGATCACGAATTACGGCGCGTTCATCGAGCTCGAGCCGGGAATCGAAGGACTCGTCCACATCAGCGAGATGAGCTGGACGCGCAACGTGCGCCACCCGTCGAAGCTGGTGTCGATCGGCGAAGCGATCGAGGCGGTCGTGCTCAAGGTCGATCCGAACGAGGAGAAGATCTCCCTCGGCATGAAGCAGACGGAGCAGGATCCGTGGATGATGCTGCCGGAGAAGTATCCGGTCGCCACGCGTCTCAACGGCAAGGTTCGCAACCTCACGAGCTTCGGCGCGTTTGTCGAGATCGAGCCGGGCATCGACGGACTGATCCACATCTCCGATATGTCGTGGACCAAACGCGTGCAGCATCCTTCTGAAGTCGTGAAGAAAGGTGATTCGGTAGATGTCGTGATCCTGAATGTGGACGCCGAGAACAAGCGCATCAGTCTTGGGCTCAAACAAGCCACAGAGGATCCGTGGCTCAGGATCGGCGAAACTTATCCCGTGGGTACAGAGCTTCGCGGCAAGGTCGTGAGATTGATGGACAAGGGCGTGGTCGTCGACATCGGCAACGACATCGAAGGCTTCGTTCCGGTGAGCCAGCTCAATTTCGGACAGCCGGTGAGCAGTCCTGCGGACATCGTCTACGAGACGATGAACCTCGATCTTAGAGTTCTCGAGGTCGATCCGATTCATCGCCGCATCGTTCTGGCGGTGACCGCGATTCCGGCGGAGCAGCCTCCCCGTCCGGAGACGCCATCCAAGGTCATCCCGATGGAATCCGACGACTACAATCTGTCGGATCCCATTCCGACGCCGCCCGACACTTTCATAGAAGAGCCGGCGTAAACGCGACGCGGCTCGAGTAAGTGGCTCGCTCCTTTTTGGGCGAGCCACTTTCTTTTTGCGGGAGATTACACCAACCTGGCAGCCATTCGCGGGACGGATGTACGACGGTGTTCGCGGGAGCCCGAGGTTTGCCAGGATCGTCCAAGGGTTTGGCCTGGATCATCGCGGCCTCGCGTCTCCATTAGGCGGGCGGCCAGCGCGGTAGGGAGTTGGGACGCGCCTTTCGATACTCAACCCTCCCCGAATCGTCCTACTAGGGTCGGATTGCGTTCCATTCCCCACTGCCACATCGCGTGAATGATTAGCTCCTCTGCCCCAGGCGAAGCGCTGTTGGTTCTCGACTCTCAGCTCAAGGTGCGCGCTGCCAACAAAGCCTTCTACACCATGTTTCGCCTTGCACCCGCTGAATGCGTCGGACACAAGGTCTACGAGCTCGGTGGAAGGGCATGGGACGAAAAGCTTCGCCCAATGCTGGAGACCGTTCTTCAAGGCGGGCCGCAGTCGGATCACTTCGAGCTGGTCCACGACGAAAAGGAAGGCGGCCGAGGAGTCCTGTGGTTGAGCGCGCGACTCGTCCCCTCCGCGGACGCCGCCGAACACACGGTTCTCCTCGCGATCGAAGACCTCTCGGGCGGACGCCCGATTGAGGAGACGCTCGCCGTCAGAACCCAGGATCTCCACACCTTCGCCGACCTGGCGAGCCGCGGCGCGCACGAGCTCAACAATCTTCTCACCGTCATTCGCATGAACGCGGATATCATCGAGTCGAGCCTGGGCGACGCGAAGCTGTCGACGCAGGAAACCGCCGAGATTCGCGTGGCCGCCGATCGCGCGGAATCGATCACCAAGAAGCTGCTGCTGTCGAGCCGCCGAGTTTTGCCACAGTTCACCGGCCTCGATCGAGGCACCAGCTCGGTTCCCCTTCCCGGCTCTCCATTGAAGGAGTCGGATGCGGAGACAGCCGAGCGCGAATCGGCCGAGGCGAACTCGTCGAAGGTCAGACGCCTGAAGCACGGAGCGCCCAGCGGCCGCGAAACCATTCTCCTCGTCGACGACGAGAAATCGCTCCGCAAGCTCGGGAAGCGCGTGCTCGCGGAGGCCGGCTACCGTGTTCTCGAAGCATCGGATGGCGCCATGGCGCTCCGCATTGCCGCCGAGCAGGTGGGCGAGATCGACCTCGTTCTCACCGACGTCGAGATGCCGACCCTTGGAGGGCGCGGGATGGTCGACGAGCTGCACGAGCTCAGCCCCGGGCTGAGAGTCCTGTTCATGTCGGGATACACCGACAACGAAATACTCCGTCGCGGAATTCGGAAGTCGGAGACGGATTTCCTGCAAAAGCCGTTCAGCGCCG
>JAYWBE010000097.1:0-2198 GCA_043781715.1 Gemmatimonadaceae bacterium | reverse complement strand
CCACGACAGACGTGATGCCGGTGGTGAGGCTCGACGACAAGCCCGTAGGGAAGGGCAAGCCTGGCGAGCTGACGAAGCGGTTGCGGAGAGTTCTGGCTGCGAGCCTTGCGTCAGGCGGCGACTAGAAACGCTCGCGCACGCTCGACGAAAGATTTATCGTAGCAAGCGTCGACAGGAATTGATTCAAGTCAACGCAATCGCTAGCTTTCGCCTCGTTACGCGCCAGTAGCTCAGTTGGATAGAGCAACAGCCTTCTAAGCTGTGGGTCGGGGGTTCGATTCCCTCCTGGCGCGCCAAGCGACCGCAAGCGCCGTTAGCTCAATTGGCAGAGCAAATGACTCTTAATCATTAGGTTGCAGGTTCGATTCCTGCACGGCGCACTATGGGCCTGACAACTGAGCCGACAGTCCGCGAAACGAAACGGCCACCGAAAAGGTGGCCGTTTTCGTTGGCCGATTCGCGACTGAATCCGTGGCGCGGGCTTGGTGGCTTGCCGCGAGAGGTGTGGCTCCTCTTCGCGACCAATCTGATCAACCGGGCCGGGATGATGGTACTCCCGTTCCTGGTGCTGTACCTCACCCGCGAGCTGGGATTTTCTCTTGCCCGGGCCGGCTCGATGCTCGCGCTTTATGGAGCATCGGCGATAATCTTCGGCCCGATCGGCGGACGCTTGAGCGATCGCATCGGAGCGCTCCCCGTCATGCGCGTGTCCCTGATCGCTTCGGGATGCGTGCTGCTTCTCTTTCCCCTGGCAAAGAGCTTCGCCGCCGTCGCCGCGATGACCGTGCTCTGGGCGGGGTGCGCGGAGATGTTTCGACCCGCCAGCCTCGCCGCCATTACGCACGTCGTCGCTCCGGGACAGCGGCGGCAGGCATTTGCGCTCAATCGGCTCGCGATAAATCTCGGCATGAGCATCGGCCCGGCACTCGGCGGATTCCTCGCGACTGTATCGTTTCGCGCGATGTTCGCCGTCGATGCAGTGACGACACTGCTTGCCGGCGCGGTGCTCGCGCTTACACCGTGGCGCCCGTTCAGCGGTGTGAATTCCGAGGCCGCCAATCGACACGGCGAGACCATCGGGCCGGCGACAATTCTTCACGACACGCTTTTTCTGGTTTTCCTGGGCGGCGTGTTCCTGGTCGGCATGGTGTTCTTTCAGCACGAATCGGCTCTCCCGCTCTACCTCGTGCAGTACCTCAGTCTCTCTCCCGCATTCTATGGAATGCTGTTCACCATCAACACACTACTGATAGTGGCGCTCGAGGTCCCGATCATCACCGCGACCGCGCACTGGCCGAATACTCGATCGCTCATTTTCGGGTGCATGCTGTTCGCGATCGGCTTCGGCGCGCTCGGCGTGATCGCGTCGCCGGGCGGAGTCATAGCCACAGTCGTCGTCTGGACGTTCGGCGAGATGCTGCTCTTTCCCGCCATGGCCGCGCACATGGCCGAGATTGCGCCGGAGAACCGGCGGGGCGCCTACATGGGCGCCTACAGCATGTCGATGAGCATTGCCCTCACGGTTGGTCCGTGGATGGGAACTCAGCTTCTCGCGGCGTTCGGGCCCGTCACTGTGTGGTCCGTCATGTTCGCGCTGGGGGCGCTGGCCGCTCTGCTGATGGTGTTCTCCGTGCCTCGGCGCCGTCCGTTGCGCGTTGCAGTCGCCTCTGAATCTTAGCGACGATCATCTCGATCGCGACCGCGTTGTGTCAGAGGTTTCAGCATCCTGATCCATACCTACGACGGCGGTGTATAGAACGCATCATGCCCCAGTTGGAATAGACCCGAACCGCTGCCTACCCCAGACCCTTTCATGAAAATCCGAACAATCGCTTTCGCACTTTTGCTTCTCGGCGCTAGCGCCTGCAAAACTTTCTCACGCGGTTCGGACGACGCCGGACAGAGCCAGCCGACCGTGCTCCAGGTGGACAACCAGGGTTTTCTGGACATGAACGTCTATGCCGCGCGCAGTTCGCAGCGCGTGCGTCTGGGGACCGCCACCGGGAACGGCAAAACCAGCTTTACCATACCGTCCAGCCTGGTCAGCGGCCTCACACCCCTTCGCTTCGTTGCCGACCCTATTGGGGGCAGGCGAGCCTCGGTGAGTGAGGAGATTACGGTGGCGCCGGGTGATACTGTGGTCCTGACGATTCCGCCGGTCTAAGCTGGCGCAAGCGTCAGACGAGCGCGCCCGGTGC
>JAYWBE010000096.1:0-2207 GCA_043781715.1 Gemmatimonadaceae bacterium | reverse complement strand
TGATGTGCTCTTCGGCGTTGGAGAGCTTCGAGCTGATCCATGAAATGTCCAGGAAGACCCCGCCGTGCGGGCTTCCCCTTCCTGCGCGGACTTCTTTCATGATGGCGCGCGCGACGTGATCGCGTGTGAGCAGCTCGGGCGGGCGACGCGCGTTCTTGTCGCCCTGTGTGTAGCGCCAGCCTTCCTCTTCGTTGTCGGCGGTCTGACCGCGATAATTCTCGGGGATGTCGTCGAACATGAAGCGACGCCCCTCCTTGTTCACCAGAATTCCGCCTTCACCCCGCACGCCTTCCGTCACGAGAATTCCGCGCACGCTTGGCGGCCATACCATTCCGGTCGGATGGAACTGAACGAATTCCATGTCCTGAAGGGCGGCCCCGGCGTTATACGCGAGGGCGTGTCCGTCACCGGTGTACTCCCAGCTGTTGCTCGTGACGCTGAACGCCCTCCCGATGCCGCCGGTGGCGAGCACTACCGCCTTTGCCTCGAACAGCTTGAATCGCCCGCGCTCACGATCGTAGCCCAGAGCGCCGGAGATACGATTGCCGTCCTTGAGGAGCGAGACGATGGTGCATTCCATGTGCACATCGATCGGCTGGTGAACGGCATAGTCCTGTAGAGTCCGGATGATCTCGAGCCCGGTGCGATCGCCGACGTGCGCGAGCCGCGGATATTTGTGCCCGCCGAAGTTGCGCTGGAGGATCCGGCCATCAGCGGTTCTATCGAACACCGCGCCAAGCGCCTCGAGCTCCTTTACGCGATCAGGCGCTTCCTTGGCGTGAATCTCCGCCATCCGCCAGTTGTTGAGATACTGGCCGCCTCGCATCGTGTCGGCGAAGTGAACTTCCCAGTTGTCGCGGTCGTCGACGTTGGCGAGAGCGGCGGCGATTCCCCCCTCGGCCATCACCGTGTGCGCCTTGCCGAGCAGCGACTTGCAGATGAGACCCACCGACGCTCCGCTGTGCGCCGACTCGATTGCCGCGCGCAGCCCCGCGCCGCCGGCGCCGATCACGAGCACATCGTGCTCGTGCCTCTGGTATTCCGCCACCTAAAAAAGCCTCACATCGTGCCAGATGCCCATCGCACAGAGTCTGATGAATACGTCGGAGAACGCGACCCAGACCAGGCTGAGCCAGGCCCAGCGCATGTGGCCGCGATTGAGGCAGCTGACGCACTCGTACGTCTTCTTGCGGGCGGGCGCGCGGGAAAGCTGGTCGAGATAACCGCCCACCAGATGCCGGAGCGAATGGCACCCAAGAGTGTAACCGCCGAGCAGGATGACGTTGGCGGCGAGGATGATGGTCCCGAGCCCGATTCCGAATTGCTCGCGGCCCGTGTTTCCATCGAAGAACCAGATCGCCCTGTAAACGTCGCTGGACAGGATGACGAGAAAAAGCAACGCCGCGTAGAGGAAGTAGCGGTGAATGTTCTGAATCACGAGGGGAAAAAATCTCTCACCTCGATAGCTCGCGCGGGGCTCGCCCACGGCGCAGTTCGGCGGGTCGCCCCAGAAGCTCTTGTAGTACGCTCCCCTATAGTAGTAGCAGGTAAGCCGGAAACCGGCGGGAAAGGGAAGAATCAGGAGAGCCGGCGAGAATGGAAGGAACGCGGGGAGCCAGGATGGCCGGCCGCCCTGGATCCACGCGCGCGGAGAATCCGAGAACAGCAGCGGCGAGTAGAACGGCGAGAGGTAGTTCCCGAACGCGTAGAACTTGTTTTGAAACGCCGCCCAGGTCGCGTACACGAGAAAGCTTGCAAGCACTATGAAGACTACGAGCGGTTGAACCCACCACGCGTCGCGGCGCGTCGTCTGGCCGAAACCGCGGCGCGTGAGCTGGACAACTTCAGATGCCATTGATCAGGTACCTCGCGCCCACAGGGCGCGTGAGCAATCGGGCTGAACGAGTTCCGTCCTCGCAAAATTAGGTTTTGCGGCGATGGGGGGATAGTCTGAGAGCAGATGCAAAGAGCCTCCGGCACTTTTCAGCGCCGGAGGCTCTTTGCTTTCTGTGAGTAGCTGCTTCTTACGACTTTGACTTCGGAGCGGTCTTGCCTTTCTTGCCCCAGCCTTTGTGTCCGCCCTTTCCACGTTCGCCCATAGTTTTCTGGCGAGCGTCGAACTTAGCCTGCTGATCAGGCGTCAGGATGGCGCGAATCTCGGCCATTTCCTGAGTGCGGATGGACTGGCCGCCCTGCATCACCTGGTG
>JAYWBE010000095.1:0-6926 GCA_043781715.1 Gemmatimonadaceae bacterium | reverse complement strand
ACCGTATGTTCAGATTATCCGGCACCCTTTTGAGCTGCGCGCTACTCGCGCTCTCGGCTTGTCATCCGACTCGGCCCCCCGGCGCGGCAGAAGAGACCTGGGGCGTGGTCTCGCTCCGCGTGGTGAATCGCAACCGGATAGACGTAGAGGTATCAGTCGATCACAACGGGATCCGCAACCGGCTTGGCCTTGCCGTCGCCTCTTCCACAACCGACTTCACTCTTCCGATTCGCACACTGGGCGCGGGTCGAGAATATCGTTTGTACGGATACCCCGTCGGCATGCGGATTGTCGTCACGACTGAGACGCTCCACGCGCAGGACGGCGACGAAGTTACCTGGTCGTTGGAAGATAGCTTCGCGCGATCTACCGTCGTCGTACACTGAGCCGCTACTGCGGCCCCGGGGGCGGCTGGGTGTTCCCTGAAGAGGTTGCTCCGCCCGCGCCGCCGAACGCGTGCTTTATCGCGACCATCGCAATGGTGGTTGCGCTAACGAACAACGCGGTGCGTGCGCGTGAGAAGCGACGCTCCATCACACCGGCGACGAGCGAGCGGGGAATATCCAACGGCTCCCCTTTCCACGTGTTCTCGATCCCATCGCGCCGCTGAGTTCCCATTACGGAAAGCAGTAAGTGCGAAATAGTGTCGGCCAGAACTCGTCCATCGACCGATTCAATCCCGTTACCAAGCCGGGGGGCAAGCACAACGGCACCCGAATCAGTAAGTGATACCTGGATAGCGCGGCCCGCGAGATTTGCGGTGGCGGGAGGATAGTAACCGTAGCACGCGGTGCCACCCACCATTGTAAGGGCGACGAAGGCACCGAATATCTGCTGTTGGAACCTGCTCATGTTCTCTGTTGAAGAAGCAAGGATCAGGAGCCGCAGTCTCGACTCCTGACCCCTTACTGTTCTTGAATTACCTCACTAACACGCGTTCGGGTCATTCGCGTTTCGACCCGTGATGAGTGTCGGACCTGGATCCGGTGGGGTGTTCGGGTTCGTTTGCTGCTCTGTAGACCCGTATGGCAACCGTCCAGGAATCATCGTTCGACCGAGCGCGGGGGTTAGCGTCGGCAAGCACGTCCGCTTGTAGTCGTTCCACACTTCGATGTTCTGAAAGAGGGCGATATACTTCTCGGTCATGATATCGTTCAAGTTTGGAACCGGAATGGGCGTCTTCCCATAGCGATTTCTGACGTTGTTCAGTTCCGTCGCCGCGACTGGAAGGTTGCCAGTCTGCAAGTCGGCCTCGGCGAGAATCAACTGGTTCTCGTCGTAGGTGATGATCGGCTGGGAAAATGTCGGGGTATTGCGGTTCGAGCCCGCAATTGGCGAGGGTTCGCCGATATTCAGCTGCGTTGCCACATCGAAGCCGCCGTAATCACCGGTGGAGTTCTTACCAAAGTAGTCCGGCAAACGCGGGTCGTCCTGTGCTTTCATGATTCCCACCAGACGGGAGCCGGCAACGAGATCCTGACCGAAGGAAGTGAGCTGGAACTGCAGCCACATATTTCGCTCGGAGGTCGCCTCGGAATGAACGGTCTTCCAATCATTCGCAGGCGAGCCTATACCCTGCAGCGCTTCCGTGCGTGCCAAAGGGTATTGCGATACGCCCCGAACTTCGACCAGGCGGAGATAGAGCCGCGCTTTCAAGGTGTGGGCAGCCTGAATCCACTTGGTCTTGTCGCCGCTATAGACGAGATCAAAGGCGCCGGGACCGTTGCCGGACCCGTTCATATCGGCAATGGCCTGGTCTAGCAGCTTCAACAAATCGTCGTAGACCTGAAGCTGCGGATCGAAATGCGGCGTGGTCGAGGTAATGGCTTCGCGGTAGGGGATGTCACCCCAATTGTCTGCTCCAAACATCACGTCCATCGACTCGAGGACTTCGAGAATCCCCTTGTATACCTTGTCGGGAATCGCATCCGCGCGACCTTCTGCATCCTTGATGGCAAGCAAGCCACCAGTCGTATATACGCCCGAAAAAGAGCCGTCGAAGCTATTGTTCGTGATTGTATAGGTGCCCTGTACTTCGACGAAACGGCCAGCCGTCCCGGCGCACTGTTGCATCCATTCGCAGATAAGCATGGCGACCGGGCCTTCCTGATCCCCAAACGTCTGCGCTTCGATTCCCACCAGCAGCTGGTTCACGGAAGCTACCGTTGGATTGTTCGGATCGTTGATGGATTTCGGGGCGTCGAGAAAACTGCTGCAGCCGGCAATGCCACCAATGAACACCAGCGTGGTGGCCGCATGTTTGATGTATCGTTGCATTGAATTATTCCTCGCGCCGTTAGCGGTTGAGCGTCAGCGTGAATACCACTGACCGCGTGAGGGGAAGATTGAAGTAGTCGGCACCGCCTACACGCTCGTAGGCCCCCCCGGCTGTGGTCTCCGGATCGAGTCCGGTGTACTTCGTCCAGGTCTTGAGGTTCCTTCCTGACAAGCGCACATCGACACTCGACATGCCAAGTGAGCGGGTGACCCACTCCTGAGTGAAGCTGTACGCGACAGAGATCTCGCGCAGCTTCACATAGCCGCCGTCCTCAATGCATGGCTCGTCGATGCCCGTGAACGGACAAGCGGCAAGACTGCTCGCGCGATACCAGTTCTCGCCGATTGGAATTTTCGCTCCGGCGCCAGGCCCAACGGTAGGTCCGGGGAACCAGCCAGCGTCACCGAACGCATGAACATTCCCGGTGCAATTGGCGTTCAGCGGACCTGTGCAAGTGGCCCGGTTTGCGGTTTCCAAATGAGTGCCGTAACTCCACAGGGCCCCCCTGGTTCCGTTCCAAACCACACCGCCCTTCTTGATGTCCAAGAGGCCTGAGAGCTCGAGCTTGCCGACCCGAACGGTGCTATGAACGTTGCCGGTCCACTTCGGGTTGGGATCGCCGAGAATGCGAAGCTGGGTATCCTCGCACGGCATTCCGTTTTCATAACAGTGTGTGCCGTCATCGATGTAGAGCGCGCCCTTTGGCTTACCGTTGCAGTAAGTCGCTAAGCTGACTCCAGCGACGGCATCGTCGGCACTGATTCCGCAGCGCACCCATCCTTCTCCGCGAATCACGCCGAGGGGCTGACCGATCTGGAAGACGTTCCCCGTGAATGCACCTGGGACGTACAGGTACTGCGCGCCAACGAGGGTATCGACACGCGAGTGGTTGTTGGCCCATCCGGCACCGATATCCCATGAGTAGCCTGAACGCGTGATCGGCCGCAAATTCAGTTGAAGCTCTGTGCCGGAGTTCCAGAGCTTGCCGGCATTCTTGGCTTCGCTTGAATACCCGGACGACGGAGCGATGGGAATTATCAGGATCACGTCTGACGTTCTGGACGTGTACCACGTCGCGCTCAAGTCGGCCTTGTCGCCAAGGAAGCCAATGTCGAATCCTCCCTCGGACTCCTTCGTGCGCTCAGGCCTGAGTGCAGTCGCTGGCTTGGTGGAGGTGAAAAAGAGACCGCCACGCCCGCTTTGGGTAGGCGTGAAACCCGTGCCTTGCGCAATGCCTCCAACAAGGCTCGTTCCGCTGAACGTAACCGAGCTCAGATAGGGCTGCGGCTCGTTGCCAGCCTCCCCGTGAGAGAACCGCAGCTTGCCGAACGTCAGGAAAGGTGGCTTGTACGCATTGGTGAATGTCCACGCGGCGCTCGCCTTCGGGAACGTGGCGCACCGGTTAGATCTACCGAACGTCGTCGAGCAATCGTCACGAAGCGCCCCGGTCAGAAAGAGCTGATCAAGAAGATCGAGCTGCAGCTGACCAAACCCGGATGAGTTATGTACCTGGGTCTGATAATCACTCGGCGGATCGCGTGTCAGCGTATTCAGAATGCTGAACGGCGTCGGCGCGATCAGCGTGCGGCCCACGACCGAGAAGGTACGGAAGTTACGCGAGTTCAGGTTCTGTCCGGCGGTAAAGGTTACGCCGACGGCGTCAGAAAACTTGTGGGTCGCGTTCGCGGTCAGGCTGTGGTCGATCTGGTAGTTGACGACCTTCCCTTCCGTAATGCGCCCGCCTGCCGCTACGTCAGAACATTCTGCTGGACAACCTTCGAGGCGCTCGTCATTTGTGTAGTCAGCACCGAGGGAATAGTTGAACTTGAGCCACGACGCCGCGCTATAGTCCGCGGTCACGTTCCCGAACGAGCGCGCCGCCTGGCCCTGATTCAACTCCTCGTTCAGCGTAAAGAACGGATTATTAAATCCGCGGGACTGACCAGCGGTCGTCACACTCGGGTTCTGCAAGCGATAGGAGCGATGCAGCCCCGACGTCGGATCGAGGTAAGGCAGATTGTTAAACTCGGGTGGCGTGCGGAAAAGACCCAGCAGCAATCCGTTGACGTTGTTGCCACGCTGCGTGAAGTGGCCGCGAGTATCGGCGTACGAGAAATTTCCGCCAAGCTGCAGCGCGTCCGTCAAGCGATGTGTGGCATTTAGACGAACCGTCGCGCGGTCGAAATAGTTGTTGGGCCCGACGAAGACGCCCTTGTTCCGGAGGTCGCTTCCAGAGAGGAAGAACGTCGTCCGTTCGTTTCCACCGGAAACCGTCAGCGTGTTGTCGCCGATGTTACCATTGCGGAAGGCCTCGGTCGCATGGTCGTAGACCGGGGTGCCGGCCGGAATCATTGGACCCCAGCTGCGCGTGCACCGGCTCTTCCCGATATTTTCGCACGGTAGCGAGGACACATTGAAGCGGCCTTGCGACCAAGTGGTCTGCAACGGGTAACTCTTTGTGACCTTGTCGCTGGAAAAGGAGGTCCGTAGCGCATAACGAGTGACACCGGGACGCCCATGCTTCGTGGTGATGAGAATGACCCCATTGGCAGCGCGCGCTCCGTAAATTGCCGCCGCGGCAGCCCCTTTCAGAATCTCGACATTCTCGATGTCATCGGAGTTGATGTCGATCATTCTGTTGGGCGCGGAGGTTCCTTCGAACTCCCCGCCGTTGTCCTGTCCGCCAACTCCACCTCCGCCGGCATCGATTGGGTTGAAGTTGGTGGTCGAGAAGGTGTAGTTCGTGACCGGAACTCCATCGATTATAAAGAGTGGTTCCGTATTGCCGTTCAATGTCCGCAGGCCGCGGATCTGGATGCGTGAGCTTGCGCCCGGGTCGCCGGCGCTCTGCGCCACTGCAACGTTCGGCGCCTTGCCCGCAAGGGCTTGCACGAGGTTCGGCTCGTTGGCTTTCTGAATGAGCTCCGGCGAAACGACGTTGCGCACGTTCCCAAGTCGTTCAACGGTGCTGGTCGTTCCGGCGCCTGTGACAACGACCTCACCTAGTTGGAGCGGGTTCGCGCCGAGCGTAATGTCCTGCGCAACGGTGCCCGGATTCAGGGTAATTTGTACTGACTGAACGCGATAACCGATGCGGCGGGCAGTCAGCGTGACTGACTGTCCAGTCACTCGAGCGCCGGGAATTGTGATCGTGTACCGGCCATCGTCACTAGTAACGGCCCCAACTCCCAACGCGGGAATTGTCACCGCCACGTCAGAAACTGCTCCCCTGTCCGCGGCTGTAACTCGGCCCGTTACTATAGCCGCCTGGGCAAGCGCGAGCGTTGGAGCGAACGCCAGCGCGAGTGTTCCTACGTTGAGACGAATCCTGAATCGCATTCCCCCTCCGGCGTGTCTTTGACGACACGGTTGAGACATGGCGCATGGGCATCGCGCGGGTGGAGCGCGATCTCAATAGACGCCACCAACCTCCAAACTGCAGGCTTGCGAAGATTTTATTGGTGCGTAAGACGGGGTGAGGCGGCTTTACCTTAAGGAACCGAAGGTCCCATGTCAATCAGGTAGTCGATCCTGCCGGGCAGGTCCGTAAACAGAAAAGCCCCGCTGCGATAGTGCAGCGGGGCTTTTAAAGTAAGATATTCCAGATCTCTTCTAAATCTCCTCCGGAACCGCAACGGTTTCGGGCAGCACGAACTCCGGCTCCGAATCGTTCGCCAGTATCTCGGCAATCGTCGGCTCCGGCGGAAGCTCCGGCGCGGGTGGCACCGGTGCTCCCTCGATCTCCACTTCCTGGTACCGGTACATGCCTGTGCCGGCCGGTATGAGGTGACCGATGATGATGTTCTCCTTGAGACCGAGCAGCTCGTCCCGCGCGCCACGAATCGCGGCGTCGGTGAGAACACGCGTCGTCTCCTGGAAGCTCGCCGCCGAGATGAACGACTGGGTCGTGAGACTGGCCTTGGTGATTCCGAGCAGCAACGGCTCCGAGACCGCCGGCAGCTCTTTGTGCTTCTTGGCCTTGTCGTTCGCATCCCTGAAGGTCTGCTTGTCGACGTGCTCGCCCTCGAGGAACTCCGTGTCTCCGCTCTCGAGCACGCGCACCTTCTGCAGCATCTGCCGCACGATCACACCAATGTGCTTGTCGTTGATCTTCACGCCCTGCAGGCGGTAAACCTCCTGTACTTCATTGAGCAGATACTCCTGAACCGCGCGCGGTCCCTTGATGCGGAGAATGTCGTGCGGATTCACCGGACCTTCGGAGAGACGGTCTCCCGCTCTCACCCAGTCACCGGCGTGCACGCGAAGGTGCTTGCCGGCCGGGATCTCGTACAGCTGACCCGGCTCCTCGGTATCCACCGGCGTGTCCTTCGGAACGACTCTGATCTCGCGCTTACCGCGCTTGATGTCGCCGAACCTCACCTCACCGTCAATTTCCGAGATGGTAGCAGGGTCCTTCGGACGACGCGCCTCGAACAGCTCCGCCACACGCGGCAGGCCGCCCGTGATGTCGCGGGTCTTGTACGCCTCGCGCGAGATCTTCGCTATGATCGTACCGGCACTGATCTTCTTGCCGTCCTCGACCGTGAGCTGCGCGCCCACCGGAATCACGAAGTCTCTCAGGCGCTTTTCCTTGCCGCCTTTGGTCTCGATGATCTCGATGTGCGGGTGCAGCTTCTTCTCCTTGTCT
>JAYWBE010000094.1:0-6934 GCA_043781715.1 Gemmatimonadaceae bacterium | reverse complement strand
GAAGTCTGGGCTGCCGCATCGCGGCGGTCCCGATCGCGACAAGCGACGCGCCCGCGATCACATACTGAACGATGTCTGTCGCTGCGGATATTCCTCCAACGCCGATCACCGGCAGGCGCACGGCTTTCGCGACCTTGTGCGTCGCCAGCACGCCGACGGGCAGCAGTCCGGGCCCGCTGACACCACCGGTGCCGAAGCCGAGCGCAAGCTTCCGCGTGTCGACATCGATCAGGAGGCCGGGCAATGTGTTCACCACCGAGATCCCGTCGGCTCCCGCGTCTGCCGCTGTTTGCGCGCTCCGTCCAATGTCCTGCAACGTCGGCGAGAGCTTGACGAAGATCGGCTTTCGCGTGGCCTTGCGTGCTCTGACCACGACCTCAGTGAGCGATTGAGGATCGGCGCCGAACTCCAGCCCACCCGCTCTCACGTTGGGACAGCTCACGTTCAGCTCGTAACCCGAGACCGCTGGCGAATCGTCGAGCATCGACACCACCGCGGCGAACTCCTCCACCTGATTCCCGACCACGTTCACCAGAACTCTCGCCCGTCGCAGGTTGTTCGCGAGCCAGGGAAGATGCTCGGCCCTCACCTCCTCGACGCCGGGATTCGCGAGCCCAACCGCGTTGATCATGCCGCCATCGAACTCAGCGACGCGCGGCGCTCGCGCTCCGTGACGCCGCTCGACACTCACCGCTTTCGTGACGAGCCCACCCAGTGCGTCGAGATCGATCACGCCCGCGAGCTCACGACCGTAGGCAGCCGTGCCGGCGGCAAGCAATACCGGATTCTGAAATTCGATTCCCGCGGCGGTGACTGCGAGCGCGGAGGGAGTCACCGCTACCGGGCGCCCCCAATTCGGGAATCGTAGTGCGCGAGGTAGGCGATCACCGACTCGGCGATGTTTCTCGCCAACGCGCGCTGATTCGCCTGGTCGCTCAGATACGTCGCTTCTGACTGGTTGCTGCCGAACCCGATCTCGATCAGCACCGCGGGCATGTACGACCCGCGCAACACCGCGAAGTTTGCCTGCTGCACGCCGCGGTTCGGGCCCGGATGCACGTCAATTAGGCCCTGCTGAATCGTCTGGGCCAGATCGCTCGACTCGCGCAGGTGCTCGTTCTGCGCCATGTCGGTGATAATGAAGTTGAGGGGATCGCCCTTCGGCGCGTTCGCCCCGGTCTCGAACTTCACCGATTCGTTTTCCATGTCCTGGACGCGACGCTCGTCCTCGGTCTTTGCCTCGGCCAGGAAGTACGTCTCGAACCCGCGCTCGCGCGCGCCCGCGGCGGTGTTGCTTCCCGGAGCGTTGCAATGGATCGAGATGAACACGTCGCCATGGTTGCTGTTGGCGATACGGCCCCGGTCGGAAAGCGCGATCAGAGTATCCGTCGTCCGCGTCATCAGCACATCGAACCCCCGGGCGCGTAGCACCGTCGCGAGCTTCTTCGCCACCGACAGCGTTACATCTTTCTCGGTGAACCACACCGGTGTGCCGATCGGACCGATCATCCCGCGATCAGGTCCGCCGTGGCCCGCGTCGATGACGACGACCTTCGGCGCGGAAGGCCTGGGCGCGGCCCTCGTTCGGACGGGTGCCGCCGGCGGCGGGGTGGTGACCGTCGGGGCCGGCGCGCGACTGACAGCCGTCATCGCAAAAGTCCGCAGCTCGGCCTGCGCGACGTCATAGAAGTAGCCTCCGCCATAGCGCGGAATCACCTCGCTCACGAACTGGAACGGCAGGTACAGTTGCCCCCCGCGCACCTGCGGCGGGCGCGTGAGCGGCACCGTCAGCGTATCGAACTTGGCGAACGGAATCCCATCGATCAGATCCAGACGCGCGCGCGGCAGCACCAGCGTGAAGTGGAGGTTGGTGCCGGTGATCAGCATTCCCTTCATCGCCCTCATCAGCACATCCGCGCGCACGCAGGGCTCACCGTCGTTGATCGTGACGGGAACCGACGTCGTCGTCTGCCCGTCGCGCACGATGATGAACGTCGGAGCGGAACTCGGGGCGGACGCCCCGGCGATCTGCACGACCAGAAAGAAGGCGATCATCGAGTGCGTACCGCACGCTGCATGTCGCGCTCATCGTCGCGGCGCTTTTCATCCGCGCGCTTGTCGTAGAGCTTCTTGCCCTTGCCCAGGGCGAGCGCGACTTTCGCCTTACCGCGCTTGAAGTAGACCTCCAGCGGAATCAGCGTCAGCCCCTGGCGCTCGACGGCGCCGATCATCTTGCGAATCTCCTTCCGGTGCAGCAGGAGCTTCCGCGTCCTCGTGGGCTCGTGATTGTAGTAGCTCGCCTGTTCATAAGGCGATATGTGCAGGTTGAGCAGGAAAACCTCTCCATCCTTAACGATCGCGTAGGAATCAGAGATGTTGGCCTTTCCGCTTCGAAGCGACTTGACCTCGCTGCCGGTCAGAACCATGCCCGCTTCCCAGGTGTCGATGATGTGGTAGTCGTGTCTCGCGCGTTTGTTCCGCGCGATCGACTCTTTCGCATCCTTCTCGACTGTCTCTGCCATTTGACTTCGTGCTCAAGTTAGACGCAACAACGATGCTGGGAAAGCGCTCGCGTTGACTTCACTATCTCCAGTTTCTATCTTCGAAGCGGAGCATGCCGGAGTGGTGGAACTGGTAGACGCGCTGGCTTCAGGAGCCAGTGGGTGCAAGCCCGTGGGGGTTCGAGTCCCCCCTTCGGCACATAAAAAAGAACGGCGCGTCTGCTCAGTCAGGCGCGCCGTTTCTGCATCCGGTCTGGAAATCTAGACCGTCTCTAGAATCGGGAGACCGGGTTTCACCGGTCCGCTTCGCTCGGCGCTCGGCAATCCCACCCGCTCGCGCACCGTCGGCTCGTCGTGCATCAGGTCGGCCAGACTCACGCCCTGCAGCACGTCGTCGATTCGGCGCTGCAACATCACCCACACCGGCCTGATGCTACAGTTGTGCGACGCGGAGCAACGCTCCTCTTCGACCGGATGACTCACGCAGTGCAGATCGAACGTCTCGAGCTCCGAAGCCTGAATTACGTCTCTGATGGAAATCTCGGCCGGCGGCCGCGCCAGAACGTATCCACCCCTCGCGCCCCGCGTGCTCGCAATGACGCCGGCGCGCCGCAGTCTCAGGAGAATTTGTTCGATGTAATCGGCCGGAAGGCGTTCCTGCCGCGCGATCTCCCGCCCGGTCACCGGTCCGAGATCGGTGCGCTTGGCGAGGTTGAGCGCGCAAATCACGCCATACTCAGCCCAGGTGGTTATCCGCATGCATTCAGGATAGGGAATCGACGCAGATCGTACAAGGGGCGACGACGCCAACTGCACCTGAAGACTACCTGCTGAGGGCAGTCGGCTCTACGGCTAGGGGCTGCGGGCTGCCACCGATCGCGTTCCAGTTTAGCCCGAAGCCCCCAGCCGGCCCGCCCAAAGCCCCCGGCAGGTAGTCTTCGGTTGCAGTTCAGTCAACCTGCGGATCCCCCTCCATGTTTTCCGCCGGGAACCCCGATCTCCGTCATTTTCCTGAGATCGAGCACCTCGTCGATCTCCTTGTCGGGCAGCACCTTCTCCCGCTTCACCAGATCGCGGATCAGCACGTTCTCCTTCACCGACTGCTTGCTGATCTCGGCGGCGCGCGCGTAGCCAATCTGCGGCGCGAGCGCCGTCGCCAGAGCGGCCGAGCGCTCGAGCCAGTACATGCACTGCTCGTCGTTCGCCTCTATCCCCTTCACCGTCTTCTCCGCGAACACGCGCGCCGAATTCCGCAGGATCATCATCGAGAAAAGAACGTTGTGCGCAATCACCGGCATCATGACGTTCAGCTCGAGCTGACCGTGCTCGGACGCGACGCTCACGCAGGCGTCGTTGCCGAATACCTGGAAGCACACCTGGTTCACCATCTCCGGGATCGATGGATTGACCTTGCCGGGCATTATGGATGAACCCGGCTGCACCGCGGGCAGACGGATCTCGTCGAGGCCGGTGCGCGGTCCGCTGGCGAGCAAGCGCAGGTCGCTCGCGATCTTGCTCAGATCGAGCGCCAGAACTTTCAGCTGCGAGCTGAACCCCGCGACGTCGCCCATGCTCTGCATCAGCTGGATGCGGTCCTTACCCTCGCGCAGCTCCACTTTCGCGGATTCGCGAAGGTGCTTGACCATGAGCTTCGGATACTCGGGCTCGACGTTCACTCCGGTCCCGACGGCGCTGCCACCGATTCCCAGATCGCGCAGATAGTCCGAGGCTTCGACTACGCGCTTGAGGCCGCGGCGCAACGAGCCGGCGTACGCGTCGAGCTCCTGTCCAAGCCTGATCGGCATCGCGTCCTGGAGGTGCGTGCGGCCGGATTTCAGCACGTCGTCGAACTCCTTCCCCTTCTTCTCGAACTCCTTCGCGAGCCCTTCGAACGCCTTCTCCAGACCGCCGAGCTCGCTCAGACAGGCGAGACGGATCGCGGTGGGAATCACGTCGTTCGTCGACTGCGCCATGTTGACGTGATCGTTCGGATGAACCGGCGAGTACGCGCCGCGCTTGCCGCCGAGGATCTCGCTGGCGCGGTTCGCCAGCACTTCGTTGACATTCATGTTGTGCGACGTGCCCGCGCCCGCCTGATAGACATCGACGACGAAGTGCTCGCGGTGCTTGCCGGCAAGAACCTCGTCCGCCGCCTTCACGATCGCGTCCGCGATCTTCGGGTCGAGCCGTCCCGTTTCCCTGTGCGTCAGCGCCGCCGCCCGCTTGATCCGCACCGTCGCGTCGATGAAGGCCGGCAGCGGCCGCAGTCCACTGATTGGAAAGTTCTGCACGGCGCGCAAAGTCTGCACGCCGTAAAGCGCGTCGGCGGGAACTTCGAGGGTGCCCAGCGGATCCTTCTCGGTGCGAGTGTCGTCGCTCATGGTCGTTGGCTGTGAAGATCCAAGTTAGCGTCCCACAATGCGGGCGGTGCCGTTCAGAAACGGATTCGACAACCGCTCCTGCCCGATCGTCGTCTCCATGCCATGGCCGGGATACACCACCGTCTCGGGAGCCAGCGCCGATATTTTTTCGAGGGATGCGGCCAGCTGCGGCGGATTCGAGAACGGAAGATCGGTTCTGCCGATGGATCCCGCGAACAGGCAGTCGCCAACCAGCGCGATTCCGTTGCCATGGATGACGACGTGACCGGGAGAGTGCCCGGGCGCGTGCAACACTGTCATCTCGGCGTCCCCGACCCTGATCTGCTGGCCATCCGCGAACTCGCGGTCGGGGGCCGGCGGCTCTTCGAAGGGAAGGCCATATACCTGCGCCTGCCGCCCTGCGGCTTCGTAGAGCCGGCGGTCGAGCGGATGCAGATAGATCGGAACATCCCATTTTCGCTTCACAAACGCGATCGCGCCGACATGATCCACGTGGGCGTGCGTAATCCAGATCGCCTCGAGCGTCGCCCCTGAACGGTCGATTGCCTCCACGAGCCGCTCACCCTCGCTCCCCGGATCGACTATCACCGCCCGGTTCGAACGATCGTCCACAACCAGGTAGGAATTCTCCTGAAATGCTCCGACGGTGATAGTCTTGACGTACACCGCTACTCTCCCGCCCGAGCGCGCATCAGGTATAACCTCCGGCGCTGGTGTGGGAGCT
Organism: Gemmatimonadaceae bacterium; assembly: GCA_043781715.1. Lineage (GTDB taxonomy): Bacteria > Gemmatimonadota > Gemmatimonadetes > Gemmatimonadales > Gemmatimonadaceae > UBA4720. Next base: position 1,328 of record JAYWBE010000094.1, on the reverse strand, counting down.
CTCCAGCGCTTCCCGTGTTGCCTCGCCCGTGCCTTCCCGCTCCGCCTCCTTGAAGCGCGTGATGTATTTGTCCGCGGCTATTGCCGCCGTCGTCGCGTCACCCGACGCCGTCGTGACCTGGCGCGTGAGCTGCGCCCTCAGATCGCCGGCAATGAAAAGGCCCGGGATCGAGGACATCATCGCGTTGTCCGTGAGCACGTAGCCCATCACGTCGTGGTCGAAATGCCCCGCAATCACACCCGTGTTCGGCCGGAATCCGACGAAGATGAACAAGCCGGTCGCGTCGAGGAACGTCCGCTCCTGCGTCACCAGATTGTGCAGGCGGAGGCCGGTCATCCCCTGCTGAGGATCGCCCTCGACCTTCTCCGCGATCGTGTCCCAGATCACTTCGATCTTCGGATTGTCGAACACGTGCCGCTGGAGAATCTTCGACGCGCGGAACTCGTGACGGCGATGGATCAGATATACCTTGCTCGCGTACCGCGTGAGGAAATCGGCCTCCTCGCAAGCGGCGTCTCCCCCGCCGACCACCGCCACGACCTGCTGCTTGAAAAATGCGGCATCGCAGATCGCGCAGTACGACACTCCCTTCCCCGCGTACTCCAGCTCGCCCGGAATCCCGAGCTTGATCGGAGTTCCGCCGGCGGTCACGATCGCGGCCGGCGAGCGAAAGATGTCGCCGTTTTCGGTCTCGGTGTGGAAATACCCGTCGGGCATTTTTGTCACCGACGTCACGGTCGTCGTCTCGAAGAACTCAGCGCCGAACTGTTTGGCGTGAGCGGCGAACTTTTCCGCCAGCTCATATCCGAGGATCTTCGGGAAGCCAATTACATCATCGAGATACTCGGTATTCAGCAGCTCTCCACCAGGAAATCCGCGCTCGACCACCGCTGTGCGCAGCATCGCGCGACCCGTATAGAGCGCGGCGGTCATTCCCGCCGGACCGGCCCCTACGATGACAACGTCGTATTCACGCACTGTCGCCAAAGGATTCACCTGAAAAGAAGTGCCACTGACGAAACACTCTACGGGTGCAATATACCGCGACGGCGCGTGTCTTCGCGTCGTCAGTAACGAACGTGACGGCCTCCGTCGACGATAATCGTCTCGCCTGTCACATAGTCGGCACCGAGGAGGTAGAGCACCGCCTGCGCCACGTCGTCGGGGCTGCCCAGCCTTCCGAGCGGCGTGGTTGCGATGAGCTTGTCGGCTTGCTCCTGCGTCCATCCTTCGGGCAGAAGCACAGGGCCCGGGGCGACCGCGTTGACACGGATCTTGGGCGCGAGCGCGTGCGCGAGACCGCGCGTCATCTGCACTATGCCGGCTTT
>JAYWBE010000093.1:0-6981 GCA_043781715.1 Gemmatimonadaceae bacterium | reverse complement strand
CCGTGCGGCCTTCATCGGCGATTGTGCGAATGACGGCACCGAGAATGTCTCGGCGAACGATGGGATCGAGTCCGGATGAAGGTTCATCCAAAACCAATAATTCCGGCCGATGTGCCAGCGCGATCAAAAGTCCCACTCGCGCTTTCTGCCCCTTGGACAGATTCTTGATTCTTGCCGCAGGGTCGAGTGCGAACGCCGCCCGCAGCTCCTCCGCGTAAACATCGTCCCAGGCGGGATAGAACGCGCGCGAATAGCGAATGAGCTCGTCGACGCGCATCCAGCCAGGGACGTCGTTTTCCTCCGACAGATAGCCGATGCGCGACAGGACGGCGACCGGATCGGTGACTGGATCGAGGCCAAAGACGCGCACCGAGCCGCTTTCCGCCCGTAGTAGACCCAGAATGTGTTTGATGAGCGTCGTCTTGCCGGCTCCGTTTGCGCCGACGAGGCCGTAGACCGCCCCGCGGGGCATGGACAAGCTCACTGAGGACAGGGCCGTCTTGGCACCGAAGCGGCGCGTCAGCTCCGAGACGTTGATGACCGATTCACTCAATTAGAACTCTTCAAGAATCTTTTTTGCTTTCTTGGGATTGTCACTGGCGATCGCCAGTTCCATCAGGTCATCCGCAATTCCGGTTACGTAAATCGCCTCGAGATTGATGCCCGCCTCGCCGAGTCGGTTGGTGATGGTGGCCAGCACACCGGGCTTGTTTTCGAGCAATACGAGATGGACTTCGCTCTCCGTGAACCGAATGCTCGCTGCCTCGAACGCGCTGCGTGCTGCCACGATGTCATCCGGGAGAATGTGCGCAATCGCCACGCCGCCGACGGATATTGCTGCGAGAGCTTTGATGTTGACACCGCGGCGGGCGAGCGCCTGCGCCACTCGGCCGAGATCGCCGGGGTGGTTCGTGAGCTGGATCGAACAGTCTCTCATAGAGGTCTCCTGACGAACTTGAGGTTGTAGGCCCTGTTGCCGGGCTCGTGCTGAAAGTGTACGGTGGCCACGCGGATCTTGCGCATCTTCATGAACGCTATTGACTCAATACTACGGTCAGATTTGGCGCTGCCTTCCCGCCATAATCACCTTGAAATGAATAGGTCCCCACCGGAAGGGCGATTCCACTACCGCCCAGGCCCGGGCCGCCCTGGTAAGAGGGGAAATCGGGTGCGATGACGAAGAAATCGATCACATCACGCTTCGTCTCGCCCGCGGCGAAGTAAGTGACGCCTATATCAAACGCAAAATCTCCGGAGCTCAGCCCGCCTCCGGAGCTTTCCCGCATCGCAAACCCGTAGCTCACGGGCGCACTCCCGGACCCGCTTGGAAGCGAGACAACCACGGGATGCGGAAATGGGTTGTGAACCGAGATCGTAAAGGTCGCAAGACCTCCATCGAAACCAGAGCTCGGTGTCGCGGGTGACACCGCACTGGTAACCTCGAGCTCGGATGGAGCGATCGTCGGCGTGCCGGGAGCGGGGGACCCGGGCGCGCCGGCATCGCGCACACATACCTGTCCGCATGCAACGACACCACCACAAGCCTGGAGAAACGCCCATCGTGGGTGTCCTGCTGAACGTATCAGCGCGTGCAGCATCTCATGGCGGACGACGCCGCCGGCAATTGTGTCGTTCGTAAAAAGGACGATTCGATTGCTTGCGAGCGACCAATACCCAGCTATGGCTTCGTCATTGTCATTTGGGTCTCGCAAGTGACTCGTTGTCGAGTACCACTGAATCTTGTCGAGCGATCCACTGAGACCAGAGCACGACTCCACCATTGCCCACCATCCTGTGTAGACCGGTGGCGGGACGAAAAGCTGTGCGTTCACGGGCAGCGGCGGATCGGTGAGATGGCCGCAGGATATTCCCGCGACAAGCGCAAGCAGTGACGCTCGCACTCGATTCGGGCGGGATAGACGGCGGGCGTTAACGGCGCTCATGCTAGATAGAGCGGTAAAGTAATGGGCTCCCGGATAGCTCGACCTACGGCGCGCCCTTCGATCCTTTGATGGCGTAATCCCTCCACAGCCATTCAAGCGCTTCCGGAAGGGTTTGCTGTTTCACACTGCGATCAACATGCCCGGCATTGCGGGCAAACACGAATTGGTAGTGATAACCTTTGCCATCGAGAGCCCTTGCCATGTTCTCGCTGGCAACGACCCAGTCGTGCATGCCGTCGCGCATGACATTTGGATTCAAGAAATCTCTGTCTCCGACCTCCAGCCAGACTCGGATCGGCTTGACCGGACTCTTCGGAATTAGGCGCTCGTGAAATTCCCACGCGCCGTGCGGAGTCTCGACGCTATGCGGCCATTGCTGGTTCGCCGCCGTGATCGAATATGCGAGCACCCGGTGATAGAGCTCGGGGTGATACCACGCCATGATGAATGCCGCCGAGCCGCCGGAGCTGCCGCCCATCGTCGCTCGGCCTTCAGGATTTCTGGTCAGCTTCACGTTGAATTGCCGTTCGACCAACGGTAGCACTTCTGTTTCGACGAATTCCGCATAGAGTCCCGACATCGTGTCGTATTCCAGGCTTCGCTCGCTCCCTTGCGCATCCCCGCTGCCGTTGCCGATTGAGATCGCAATCATCGCGGGCACCCTCTTCTCCGCGATGAGATTGTCCAGCGCCGTGAACAACGACTGGTCGGGCCCATCCGTCCCGACGATGAATGGCGCGATCGTACCGGGGACGTATTGTGCCGGAACATAGACGGCGACCGTGCGCGTGTAAGGAGCCGGGTGGCTGGTCGTCACCACCAACGTGGCAGGATCGGTTGGACTGACGGTGCCGAATGTCCCGGAATCGCGGGCGATGCCCGGAAAGATCTTGCTGTCCGCCGAGCTCATCGTGAAGGTATGAACCGCTCCCCGCGGCGTACCTTCGTGCACGACCATTTCAAATGCAGGCGTGTAAGTCGGCCCGATGATGAAATTTCCGTCCGCGCCGACCGGTGGAAGACTGCCGTCCGGGAGCTCCTTCGCGGTGACGAATCCCTGAGTGTGCGGATCGCGGGTTGGAGGCGCCGGACGAGTTGTGGATGACGTCACCAGCGGCGACGCTCTCTCGAGCGACGTTCCGCTTATCGGAACCAACGAGAGCTTCCGGAACTCGACCTCCGATCCCTCCGACTGGAGAGCGATCCGGCCGCGATCGGCGGTCGCGTCTGAACCGTCATTAACCAGGTCGCCGTTGACCCAGACTCTGATCGAGCGGCCGACAGCCTCGATCACCATGGTGTTCCACTCGCCGAGTGACTTCTCGGAGCTGTCGGTCAGGTTGAGGATGCGTCGCGCCTTGCCCTCCGTGGTCCCCCATTGCGCCGGTGGCCCGCGCCTGCGCTCCATGTCGGGAACGCGGATGTCTTCCAGGATGCACCAGAAATCGCCGGCGTTCCCGTGTTCCATCTGCACCTCGATGGAGCGCGGGAACATTCCGTAGAGAGCGCGGGGGGTCGACGCGTGAACCAGAACACCGGCGTTCCCGGGCGCCGCCGGGAAGCGGTATTCGACCTCCAGCCGGTAGTCGCGGTAGGTGGAATCGGTGATGAGATGCCCGCGGGGCTCGCCCAGGCTCACGAGCATCCCGTTTCGCACGACGAACGGATTGCGGACGCGCACGTTGGAGTCCGTTGCGGGAACGTCGACGTGCCAGCCGGAGAGGTCTCTACCGTTGAAGAGGCTTAGTGGCTGTTGCTGCGCGCAGCGAGACGTCGAGCCCAAGGTCGTGCCTACCGCGACCGCGATGATCAGGAATGATTTCATGGAGCGCGGCGCCACCCGGTAAGAACTGCCTCGACCGACGGAGATGCCTTACCTGTATCGGGTCCCGGACGGGCGCCCGCTTCGAGAAGCAATCTCGCTACCCCAGCGTGATCATGGTTGGTGTTGCCGAATTGAGAACCGTGACAGCACCAGCCGAGCGGTGTGGCGCCGTAGCGAGCGTCCCTGATCGCGACCAGGTCGCGCGCGTCGTGACGATTTAGTAGTGCCGCGATTGTATCCGTCGAGCCCTCCCACGCTGCGCAGTGCAGCGCCGTGCCCCCATCGTGACCGGGAGTTCGTGGATCGAAACCGAGCTCACTCATCAGCGCGACGGCCCGCGCGTCGCCATGCCACGCGGCGTCGCTGATTGCCCGATGATCGTCTGGCGTCATCGTCTTGATGATTCCGGGATGTTCACGCAACACCGCTCGGGCTCCCGCCTCGTCGCCGCGCCGGCACGCGAGATGAAAACGCTGGAGCGGAGATGCAAACTCCAGCATTGTCTGGACCGTGTCGTGTTGGTCAAATTGCGCCGCGACGTCCAATGGCGAGCGACTGTCGCCGATCGTCCAGAAGTAGATGTGATAGCTGCTCGGCGGCCGCTCGCCGTAGTTCGCCTGTCCGGTCCGCAAGTCGAGCAATTTGGGATTGGCCTGAAGCATCGCGCGCGCCTTGTCGCTGAGTCCGAGCGCCGCCGCGAGAAAGATGTCCGCCGATGCTCCGCGCTCGACGAGATAGCGCGCCAAATCAAATCGGCCCGCGCCGCGCGTGCGGTCGAGCATCCACTCCGCCGGCGTGGCGCGATGGTCCACGTCTCGCGCGTCAATGTCCGCGTCGGCATCGAGGAGCAGATCGACTACGGCGCGCGATTCTGCGAAATGGAGCGGGGTCTGTCCATCTCCGCCGCGCTCGTGCACGCGCTTGGGATCCTCTGCGATCAGCTGAGTTAGTAGGTCAAGACGATTGAGGTGCGCCGCCGCACAAGCATCGGGAATGGCGCCAGCTGCGATTAACCCCTCTGCGGCGGCGCCCGTCGCGGAGTACAGAACGTGAAATCCGCCCGCCCACCAATCGCTGCGCCGATTCGGATCGGCGCCGAAGTCGAGGAGCACGTCGACCATCGCGGGATCATCGGCGTAGGCCACGATTGCCGGCGAGTCGAACGCGAACAAAGGCTCGTTGATCCGCTCGCGCAATACGGCGTGCATTTCGAAGAGGCCCCTCACGGCATTTGCATCGTGCCGCCTGAACGCGTCGTGCACGCGCTCTTCAGGCGAACGCGTATCCTCCACGCGCGTTTCGATGTGCTGCTTGAGCGCCGCCCAGTCGCTGAATCCATATTCGCGCGCGAGGACGAACTGCGCATCTGCGAGGACGATCTTCTGCTTGTCCGGCAATACGGAGCGGACACGGGCTAGTGCCTCGGCGTCGCCGGACGCGAAGGATTGAAGCAGCTCTTTCGCGAGCTTCTTCTGCTGCGCGAGATCCGGGCGGGATGGGAGCGAGCGACTGAACGGTGACGACATGGGACGCCTCCTTCGTTGTGGCCGGCGTCCGCACAATCGGCCCGAAGAGGGCGCTGGGAATCACGCTACAACAAAGATGGGCGCAGCCCTTTCCGCGGACCGGTGGCGTACTTTACGCCTAAGCAGAAAGTAATACGCCTCGGCGAAACTGCAAAGTCGGGATCTGCTAGAAGAGACCGACCTTGCCTCTCACCGATTCGACCAGCTTCGCTGGGTCGTACCCGATCCCCTGCTTGAACACGATCTGCACGTTTCGCACATCGGCGATACGCGTCGCAGGATCCCCGGCGACCACCACGAGGTCCGCGTCCTTTCCCACGACGATCGAGCCCACGCGATCGGCGCGCCCGAGAAATGTCGCGCCATTCAACGTGCCGATGCGGATCGCCTCCAGCGGCGTGAAGCCGCTCTCGACGAGCAGCTCCAGCGCGTGCTGGTTCGAGTAGCCGGGGATGACGCCGCCGCCACCGGTGGGGTCCGTGCCCACGAGCAACAGTCCACCGGCACGCGCGAATGCCAGCTCCATTGCTCGCGCCTTTGCGAACAACGAACAGAAAGTGGAACTCGCATTGGCCGCCGTCGTCGCATGACGCTGCTCGAACTGTGCGCGGAGCTGCGGCTCGAGCACATCCAACCCCGGCGGCAGAGGACGGCCGGGGACGAAGGTCTCAAAAATCGTGAGCGTCGATGTGAGGGCGACGCGGCGCTTAACGAGCTCCGCGATCAATGATCGCACGGCATCACCGTTCGGATCGACGGCGCCGAGCGCTGTCTGCCCCGCCCCCTGACCCGGGCACTCGTCAGGCTTCTTGTCCGCGACGAAATCGGTGGCCACGAAGAATCCATGTTCGAGGTCATCGATCCCGAGGGCGGCCGCCTCACGATAGGTCACGGAGCAGAGATGACCGGTCACCTTCAGCCCCCGCTTATGGGCTTCCTCGATCGCCGCGCCGAGCTCGGCGCGCGTGATATGCATGTACGCCTTGAACGACGTCGCGCCAGCATCCGCCCAGAAATTCACCATGCGGCGGGCGTCGTCAGGTCCCGTGAGCTCGTGCACCTGATCGAGACCGAGTCCAGGACCTTCGAGATAGGGCGCGGTCGCGTCGAGCCAGGGCCCCGGTTTCTTTCCGGCATCGATGTCGTGCTTGATTGCGAAGTCACCGAAGCCGTTCATGTTGCCGCCGGTGCGCATCGATGTCACGCCCCCCGCGAGATAGAGTCGCGTGAAGCTCTCGGCCAGGTTCGCGTAGACACCAGGGCCGGTTGGGTAGAAGAGGTGCTCGTGCACCATCACCAGCCCCGGGATCACCGTTTTTCCTGTAAGGTCGACGACCTGCGCGCCGCCGGGTATGGCGACCGATCGTGATGCGCCGAGTGCGGCGATGCGACCATCGCGGATGATAAGGGTTTGATCATCACGCGCTGGCGCACCGGTTCCGTCGATCACTCGGGCATGCGTGAGTGCGACGACAGGCGAGTCGACGGCGATGAACGAGCGGACAGCCGCGGACAGTGTGGGACGCTGGGCGTGCAGCTCCGGTGAGGCAAGAAGCGGGAGTGACGCGAGTACGGCGATGAGAGCGCGGTAGAACATGGAGCGAATCTAGCGCGGCTGTGGCGGCGCGACGAATCGCTTCGATCGCCGCTCGTACGAATGCGCCAACGCAAGCAACTGCGCATCACT
>JAYWBE010000092.1:0-2242 GCA_043781715.1 Gemmatimonadaceae bacterium | reverse complement strand
CGAGAGCGCGATGCGACGGAGGAAAAAGGGAACGCTCAAATCCGGAAGCGGACGGACCGTAAAGAGCCGGAAACAGGCGATTGCCATCGGCCTGTCCGAGGCGCGGAAGAAGGGCGCGAAGGTCCCTCCCCAGCGCACGGGGCGAAAGAGCTCCGTGAGAAAGAAGCGGAGCCGCTGAGGCGGTCCCGTTATTAGATAAGTAGTTAACTCGGCCGCTGTTTCCCGTTTGCGACGCTTTCCACATGAGTTTTTCTGATTCCGAGCGCATGAAATACCGTCGGAACATCGTGCGTCCAAACGGGAAGCACGACCGAGATCATTAGCCCTTCGACCTGGGCAATGAGGCCGAGGATGACCGTGATCGCAACGAAGGGTTGGGTCACGCCGAAGCCCATCAGTAACACCAACGCCAGGGCGAGCGAGAGGCCCCAGACCTTGGAGCTCCAGGCGTGGTATGCTGCGTCTTTTCTGAACTTCGCGAAGTCCAAAATGTGGCGGACGACATCGAGCCCGATGAGGATCAGCCCCGGAATCGCAAAAGACCGGACCAGGTCCGGATGCAAGCGCCACACCGACCACGCTGCCGTTGCGTAGAACACGAGGTCAGCCCTGCTGTCGAAGTGACGCAGCTCGGCGCTTGCGACTCCGACTCGGCGGGCAATCACACCGTCCAAGTAATCCGAAACGAAGGCGGCGAATATCACCGCCGCGAATGCGATCCCTGGGGCACCCACGTACACGAGCCAGACAAGCACTGGCGCCAACAGGAGTCTCAGTACCGTGAGACCCATCGGAATGGATCTCACAATTTTGCTGTGCGGCTTCGCCTCAGTACTTGGCGAGATAGTTATCAAGCTCCCACTGCGAGACCTGCGTGATGTACTCCTGCCACTCAAGACGCTTCGCGGCGAGAAACTGAGTCGTGATGTGCTCGCCGAGAGCTTCGGTGATCACATCGTCCTTCTCCAGCTCATTGCACGCTTCTCCCAGATTGTGCGGCAGGTCGTCGATGCGGAGACGACGCTTCTCCCGGTGCGACATCTCCCAGATGTTGGTGTTCACGGGCTCGCGCGGATCGGCCTTGGTCGCCACGCCATCGAGTCCGGCCGCCAGTTGCACCGCCAGCGCAAGGTACGGATTCGCGGCGGGATCTGGAATTCGCAGCTCGATTCTGGTCCCTGAGCCACGACGATCGGGAATTCTGATCATCGGCGACCGGTTGCGCATCGACCACGCGACGTTGACCGGCGCTTCAAAACCGGGCACGAGCCTCTTGTAGGAGTTGACGAGAGGGTTCGTTATCGCGGTAAAGCCGCGCGCGTGTCTGAGCAGCCCTCCGATGTAGTGGAGCGCCGTGCTGGAAAGCTCCCACTCTGCCTTCTCGTCCCAGAAGGCGTTCTCCTTCCCGCGGAAAAGCGATTGATGAGTGTGCATGCCGCTTCCATTCTGTCCGAAAATCGGCTTCGGCATGAACGACGCGGTGAGCCCAAACGTCCGCGCGACGTGTTTCACCACGAACCGGAACGTCGTGATATTGTCCGCTGTCTTCAGTGCCTCGGCATATCTGAAATCGATCTCATGCTGGCCGTGCGCGACTTCGTGGTGCGCGGCTTCCACCTCGAATCCCATTCGCTCGAGGACATCGACGATCGCGCGCCGTGCATCTTCGCCCAGATCGGCCGGTGCGAGATCGAAATACGATCCGACGTCATGCGTGATCGTCGAAGGCTCCTCGTCCGGCCGCGGCTTGAACATGAAGAACTCGGCTTCCATCCCCGCGTTCATCGTGTAGCCGAGCTTGGCCGCGCGGGCGATCGTGTTCTTGAGGACTCCCCGCGGGTCTCCGGCAAAGGGATTGCCGTCAGGAGTGTTGATGTCGCAGATCAGCCTGGCAACGCGACTCTTTTCGTCACCCCAGGGGAATATTTGAAACGTGCTGAAATCCGGCGCCAGCAACATGTCCGACTCCTCGATCCGGACGAACCCTTCGATCGAGGAGCCGTCGAACATGATGTCCCCCGCCAGCGCTTTCTCGAATTGCGATGCGGGGATCTCGACGTTCTTGTTGATGCCGAGGATGTCCGTGAATTGCAGTCTGAGGAATCGGACGTTGTTGGTGGCGGCGAGGTCCAGGATGTCCTGGGCCGTGGCGCCTGAGATATCAGGAATCTGCGAGCGATGTCGGGGCATTGAGCTGAACGTAGCCCTGTTGCCAAGGTTTTGCAAATATTGCACGAAATTA
>JAYWBE010000091.1:0-2242 GCA_043781715.1 Gemmatimonadaceae bacterium | reverse complement strand
TGGCCGCAATGGCTTCCGGATGACGGCCAATGGTGAGTCCGAGCAGGATTAGCGCGGCTAGCGCACCGGTCTTCACCACGGTCAGCGTCGTCTGAACGATCTTGCCTTCCTTGATGCCGCGCAGATTGATCCACGTCAGAACCCATATGCTGATGAGAGCGATCAGCCGCTGCGGCGACAAGCCGAGCTGCACCGGCGCGCCCGCGGTCGTGAAATCCATCTGCGGGAACCACGCGTAGCGGTCAGGCGTAATGCTCGGCCAAAGTACGCCGAGGAATTTTCCGAACGCCACGGCGACGGCGGCAATCGTGCCGGTCTGGATCACGACGAAAAGGGTCCAGCCATAAAGAAAGCCCATGAGGTGACCCATGGACTCCCGGAGAAATACGTACTGGCCGCCGGCGCGGGGATACATCGCCGCGAGCTCGCCATACGCGAGGGCGCCGAAGATCGTCACGACGCCGGAGACGATCCACGCCATGAGCAGCCAGAAGGGCGAAATGACGGTCCGCGAGATCTCGGCGGAGACGATGAAGATGCCCGACCCGATCATCGAGCCAGCGACGAGCATCGTCGCGTCGGTGAGCGTCAGCGCCTTGACGAACTCGCGCGACGATGGAGTGTCGGCCGTGGGTGTCGTGCTTGTCAACGCTCTCCCTCAAGTGCTCGGTTGCTCGCCGGTGTCTCCCCCTTGTACAGCGCGCAGAAGTTACCCGCGCAGGCCGAACTTTGCTAGGGAACCGGTAGTCTTCAGTTAAGAACGTTCAAATAAGAAGTTCAAAAAATGAAGTGCACATCTACGGTGTCCCGCATGGGACTCCCATCAGCGTGTACCCCCGGGCGGAAACGCAGGGATCGCAGCACTTCGTTCAGCCGCCTGTTGTAGCCGCCATCTTTCGATGGATTGAACGCGATGAGCGTCGCATTTCCCTTCTCGTCGACGTCGAACCAGGCGATCAGGTGATAAGGCTTTATTCTGTCCGGCGCGGGCAGCGGAGGGATGAATAGATCTCTGAGCGTTGGCGGATAATCCTTTCCGGGACCGCCGCCTGTCCCGGGGCCGACGCTGCTCCCGCGCCCGGTGCCGACGCCTGATCCTACGCCGCCGCCCGTACCAGGACCCGCGCCCGCCGTGCCCGTGTTGCCGCTGCCCTCGCCAGTGTTGGTCGTCGTCACCGCCGAATTTACCGGCGGCGTCGGAATCACCGGAGATTCCACCTGTGGCTTCGGCTCTGGCGGTTTCACCGGCGGCACGGTGAGCGGCTTCGGCATTACAGTTGGATCTGATTTCACGCGCACGAACTCGAGATGCTCTTCGCGCGAGCCCGGACCGTTGATTCCTCCGCCGCCTCCGCCCGCGGGTCCGGGCCCGCCGCCACCGACCACCGGATCATGAGTAAAATCCGAGGAGCCTATGATTGGCGCGAGAATGAGAAAAAGGATCAGTGCGTGCACGAGCAGCGACGCAATGATCCCTTTCCACCGCTCTTCCTTTCTGCGCGGTAACCCGACCGGCGGGCGATAGCGCGTAGCTATTTCAGATCCTTGGGTGTAGTGGCAATTACCTTGACACCGGCACCCCGCGCCACATCCATCGCCGCGATCACGTCCGAGTACTTCACGGCGGGATCACCCTTGACGAAAATGATCTTGTCCGGCCGCGGATCGTAGATCTCCTTGAGTTTTTTCCCGAGCTCTTCCTTCGACACCGGCTGCGAGTTGACCTTGAACGTGTTTCCGGGCAGCACCTCGAGCACGATCTGCGAGGGTGGCGGACCAGACTGATCCGGCTGTGGAGTCGGATCAGGCAGCTGCAGGTCGATCGCCTTCCGCGACATCGGAATGACCATCATGAAGATGATCAGTAGAACCAGGAGCACGTCGATCATCGGCGTGACGTTGATCTCGTTCGTTAGGCCGCTGTTGGGATTTCCTCCGGACATGGCCATTATTTGTGTCCTCCCGCCGGCGCAGCAGGCGCATTGAACAGATTGTCGGTCTGAATCGCGGACACTGTACCTGGGCGCTGGTCAGTGATCATTCCCGTCACGGTGACGTGGCTGTGTGCCGCGATGTCCAGCGCATCCAGCACCTTTCCGTACTGCAGATCCTTGTGCGCCTTGACGTAAAGGAGCTTGTCCTCCTGGCGATTCTCGAAGATTGCATTCAATCGCGCGCCCAGTTCGGCATTCGGGATCGCCTTCTTGTTCAGGTAGTACTGTCCGTTCGCATCGATGCCGAG
>JAYWBE010000090.1:0-2249 GCA_043781715.1 Gemmatimonadaceae bacterium | reverse complement strand
AGCAAGGAAGATGTCGTCCCTATGGCGATGGGCGCCGCGTGGAAGGCGCGGCGCGTTCTTCGCAACCTGGAGAACATTCTGGCGATCGAGCTGATGTGCGGAGCGCAGGGCATCGATTTCAGAGCGCCGCTGCGTCCCGGGCGGGGCGTGCGTACAGCGCACCAACGTGTACGCGACATCGTCCCGAGGCTCGAGGGTGACCGCGTGCTGAGCGGCGACATCTCGGCCCTCCGTAACGCCATTTCGGAGATGCGCTTCGCCGATATTGGAATGGTGACATGACCGATCTGAGAGTGCGTTTCGATCCGAGCGCGTTCGATGTCCCCACGCAGGGACGTCGAGAGATTCGCGCGCCTCGCGGCAAAACCATCTCGTGCAAAGGCTGGCAGCAGGAAGCCGCACTCCGGTTGCTGATGAACAATCTCGATCCCGACGTGGCCGAGCGTCCCGAGGATCTGGTCGTGTACGGGGGAACGGGTAAGGCCGCGCGCAACTGGGAGTGCTTCGACGCCATCGTGCGCGAGCTGACCAATCTCGGTGCGGACGAGACGCTGCTGGTGCAGAGTGGAAAGCCGGTCGGAGTTTTTCGCACCCACACCGGCGCGCCACGCGTTCTCATCGCCAACAGCAACCTCGTCGGCCGCTGGGCGACGTGGGAGCATTTCCGCGAGCTGGAGCGCAAGGGCCTGATGATGTACGGCCAGATGACCGCCGGCTCCTGGATCTACATCGGTTCGCAGGGAATCGTGCAGGGCACTTACGAAACATTGGGATCAGTCGCACAGAAGCATTTTGCCGGAACTCTTCGCGGACGCTTCGTTCTTACAGCCGGCCTGGGAGGAATGGGCGGCGCGCAGCCGCTCGCGGCGACGATGCAGGGGGCAGCGGCACTCATCATCGAGGTGGACGAGTCTCGCATCGAGAAGCGGCTCGCGACGCGCTACCTGGACCGCAAGGCGCGGAATCTCGATGAAGCGCTCGAGCTCATCTCCAGCGCGACGCGCTCGGGCGAAGCGATCTCGATCGGACTGCTGGGCAACGCCGCCGATGTCCTCCCCGAGATCGTTCAGCGCGGAGTCACGCCCGATGTGGTCACCGACCAGACGAGCGCGCACGACATGCTCAACGGCTACGTGCCCGGCGGAATGAGCTTCGCGCAGGCGCTCGAGCTGAGAGAGGCGAACCCGGAAGAGTACGTACGGCGCTCGACAAAATCGGTCGTGAGGCACGTGACCGCGATGCTCGAGATGCAGCAGCGCGGAGCAGTCACCTTTGACTACGGGAACAACATCCGCACCGTCGCGCTCGACGCGGGACTCGGCAACGCGTTCGACATTCCGGGATTCGTGCCCGAGTACATCAGACCGCTGTTCTGCGAGGGAAAGGGTCCATTCCGCTGGGTGGCGCTGTCGGGCGACCCGAAGGACATCAAGCGGACCGACGATCTCGCGCTCGAGTTATTTCCCGACGACGAGCATCTCCGCCGCTGGATTTCGCTCGCCCAGAAGAAAATACAATTTCAGGGACTACCGGCCCGAATCTGCTGGCTCGGACAAACCGATAGGGCGAGATTCGGCCTCGCCATCAACGACCTCGTCGCATCGGGCGAGATCTCAGCTCCGATCGCGATCGGGCGTGATCACCTCGATACCGGAAGCGTTGCGTCGCCCTTCCGCGAGACGGAGGGCATGCGCGACGGCACGGACGCGGTCGCCGACTGGCCGCTGCTCAACGCGATGCTGAATGTCGCGAGCGGCGCGTCGTGGGTGTCGTTCCATCACGGCGGAGGAGTGGGAATCGGGAACTCCCTCCACGCCGGCCAGGTGATCGTCGCCGACGGCACGCCGGAGATGCGCGTCCGCCTCGAACGGGTGCTCACGAATGACCCGGGCACCGGTGTCGCGCGACATGCGGACGCGGGCTACGAGGAAGCGATCAAGACCGCCCGCAAGCACGGACTGCATCTCCCGATGATCGGCTGACATGCTCACCAGTGAGTTCAAGCCCTGGCACGTACCGATCTTCCTGGCAAAGTACGCGTATCTCACCGCCACGCGGCGTCCGGTCCTCGTCCACTTCGAAGTGACGATGCGCTGCAACGCGGGCTGCGGGTTCTGCGACTACTGGAAGACGGATCCGTCCGCGAAAGCGAGCGAAATCAAATCCTTTGCCGACGCCGCCCGCTTCTTCAATCCCATGGTCATCACCTTCACCGGGGGCGAGCCGACGCTGAGACAGGACCTCGAGCA
>JAYWBE010000089.1:0-2250 GCA_043781715.1 Gemmatimonadaceae bacterium | reverse complement strand
GTCGTCCGGACGATGCTCGAGGAAGGAAATCCCGGCGGCGGTTCCAAACTGTGCGGCGTGGTGCAGCTGCAACCGGCAATCTGAAAGCTTCGCTGCATCTTCGGGTCGAACTGGCTGCCACGTCCTGGGGGAAGAGCGGTACGTATCTGCAGCAGCGTGCGGGATCAATTCCACGGGGACATCCGGTAATGCGGATTAGCAGCATATGTAAGAGTGCCTGCTGACACAAGCAGACGGTTCATCAGGGCGACTACCCAGCCGTTTGGGAATGCTCCATTCTTGCCCGTTCTGGGACATATTCAGCTGCGATGATCGTACTTCGTAGCTGGGTGGCAGCGACCTCCTTTGCGGTGGTGACGACTGCCTGCCCGCGCGCCACGCATGAGCCGGAAATATCGTCGGGTGGGACGCGATCCTATCTGATGGGCTTCTCCGTCGTTCCGCCCAAGCCCGACATCAATGTGGCGGTGCGTTCGATGGAGATCTGGACCAGGCGAGCCGACGCCGCGATCATGCATCTCGACGTCCCATGGGCGCTGCTTCTCGCCGGAGCCTCTCCGGAGGATGCGCTTCGCAAGGACGGGATCGATCTCGAGCACTACTATCGCTTGAAGCATCTGAAGCTGGTAGTGACGATCGATGTCACGAATGGGCTGGACCGCGAAAGCGAAGCGCCGGCGCTCGTCGCGGCGCATCGGAGCATTACTGAGCCCGCGGTGCAGCGGCTGTATCGCAATTACGTGGGCGTGCTGGTCGAAAGGCTGCACCCGGATTATCTGGGACTTGCCGCCGAGACGAATCTGATCCGGCAGATTGCTCCGCGGCCGGTCTACGATGCGGTGGTTCGGATGACCAACGACGCGGCGTCCGACATCCGTCGCTCGCGGTCCGCGACCGCGCTCCCGCTCTACATCAGCGTGCAGGTCGAGACCGCATGGGGGAAGCTAGTGCAGCAGGGCGCGTACGTTGGGGTCGATCAGGATCTGCGCGATTTTCCCTTCGTCAACGTCCTCGGCTTGTCATCATATCCCTACCTCGGCGGATTCAAGGATCCCGATCAGATTCCACTCGACTACTACACGCGAGTGAGGGGCTCACGAGTGCTGCCCATGATGGTGGTCGAAGGCGGATGGCCGTCTGCCTCGGTGAGAGGAATTTTCGCGTCGTCGCCGGAAATGCAGGTGAGATACATCGCGCGTCAGTCACAGCTTCTCGACGAGGCGAATGCGATAGGTGTGTTTCAGCTGTCCTTCACCGATCTGGATATTGGAAGCTTCCCGAAGCCGGTTCCCGCGATCTTGCGTCTGTTCGCGACGCTGGGCTTGGTCGATGTGAACCTCAAACCGAAGCCAGCGCTCGCCATCTGGGACACGATCTTCGCGCGACGACTGCAGCACTAAGCGGCGTGTGTGATTGGCCGGCTGCGAAGTGCTGTGGCGTGAAATAACCGGGATGGGAGGAGGCGCAAGAAGGTGGCGTCGTGAGCGCGAGGCAGCGTTATATTGGCGGCATCGTGCAGAGACGAGCTGCTACCAAACCGCGCTCCTCGCCGGAGCGGGGACGACGCGCCAAAGGTGCCACTGAGCGGGCGAACAAACTCTACGACTCGCTGCGAAACCTCATTGTCCGCGGCCAGTTGGCGCCCGGGGCGCGGATCGTGGAAACCGAAGTCGCTGAGCGCTTTGGCGTCAGCCGGACACCGGTTCGCGCCGCGTTTCAGCGGCTCGAGCGGGAGGGCTACGTCGTCGCATCGCCCACGCACCAGGCGCGCATGACCGTCGCGCCGCTCACGCGCGAGGACGTTGGAGAGCTGCTCGAGATCGTGGGCGAGCTCGAGGGTCTCGCCGCCCGGAGTGCGGCACGTCTAGGCGAAGCCCAGCGGGAGACGCTGGCGAAGGAACTGGCGACGCTGAACGCCGAGTTCCGACGCGCCGCATCGGCCAAGGGCGCGCAGCCAGGAAAATTGTACGAGCTCGACGAGAAATTTCATCGGCGCTACGTCGAAGCTGGCGCGGGGGCGCGACTGCGCTCGCTACACGACGCCGTGAAACCGCAGGCCGAGCGCTACATCAGGATGTATATCGCGCTGCTGCTCGACACTGTACCGACCGCCGGGACCGAACATGATGTGATCGTCGATGCGATCCGCACCGGCAACTCCGCAGCGGCTCAACGTGCCGTCCAGACGAACTGGCGTCACGCGGCGGACCGATTGGTGCGCGCGATCGAGGTGATGGGAGAGCAGGGCAA
>JAYWBE010000088.1:0-2251 GCA_043781715.1 Gemmatimonadaceae bacterium | reverse complement strand
GCCGTTCTACATCGCCGGCTTTTTGGCAGTGGGCGGCATCATCCCGTTGAGGCGAAGATAGTTCGCGTACTGGCTGTAATGGTCAGCCCAATCGCCGGTGGTCAGCGTCATGACCGCGGCGCGCGACATCTTGCGCCCACCGAAGAAGGGAAGCGCCTCTCCGAGACTCGCGTCGTTCAGCGACGCCAGCGCCTGGTCGCAGAAAGCGAACGTCTCACGAAGCCGCGAGATCAGCGCCTCCTTGCCCGCCGTTGCGGCGACTTCGGCGCGCGTCGGTGGCTTCATCCCTCCGATGGTCCCGCAGAGATAATCATTCCCCTTGGCGAGATGAACCGCGATGTCGCCAACGCTCATCTGCGGCGCCGTCGGCTTGTAAGAAAACTTGTCGGCCGGAAATTCTTCCGCAGCCGCCATCAGGTTTTTGGCGGACTGGCTCGCATAGTCACGAAATGCGTCCGCAACCGGGTTGGACTGCTGTGCGGTGGTCACTCTTGGCAGCAGCGCCATCGCGACGGCGAGTGCTGCGGAGTAAATGCGGGCCTGCATTTGAGTAGCTCCAGTAAGTGGGAAGCTGAATTCTGCCGACCGCGTCGAATTCTGTCCAGAAGCGCTTGAGCGGGGCACGCTATCAGCCGCGACCGCCAGCTTCAGATCACTGGTGCAGAACTATCGACGGAGCGGTTCAAATCCGCCGGTGTCGAGCCCGGCCGAGGCCCTATCAGGTGGGGATTGGACATCAGCGCTGGGGCGCGCCCGCGGTGAGCGCCAGAGTCAGTCGCTCCGCCTGGGTCGCGTTATCGGTCAGGAAAACGGCGGCGAGATTTCCGGAGCGCACGAACGTAGGTGAAAAAAAAGGCCACGGATTCCGCGCGCCGCGCGGTGCTGCTGCAACCGTGTCGATCTTGGCCACATCCGCTTCAAGCGCCGACTCGTTCGGATATATGAAGACCTCGAGTCGCGATCGTCCCAGCATATAAGCGGCCGGTGCGACGCTGAAGCCCGCGCGACGAGGAGCCTCACCCTTGACGCGTCTGACGACGAAACCCGATTGCTCCAGCCGCTTCTCGACATTGCAAAGCGCCCATTGGCCCGTGCGAGGGCAGCCAGCCGAGGTCGGCGCGCCGGTGGTCCCAGCCTCGGGCGTGGATGGGCTCACGGCGTTCGCCGCTGTCGCGGTCGAGGACGCCGTTGGGGCGCTTTCGGAACCAGAGCGGGTGCACGCCGCCAGAGGCACTGTGGCCAGCAGGAGCAGGCCTGGGAGGTTTCTCATCGAATTCAAAGATAGAGCCAGCGCTCGGGCACCGCGATTGCTAATCCTGCAAGGGTTTACAGGAGGGCAAATGTCAACGATGCAAAGAATCGAGTGTTGGCTCTTCTCAACAACTCACAGGTCCAGCATCGCAGTTCAATTGATCGAGAGATTCGGCGATATCGGACGAAAAAAGGGGGAGGGCAATTAGCCCTCCCCCTTTTTTCTGCTACGCAGCTCAGACTTCGAGCCGACTCGCTTAGAACATGATTCCGAACGTAATAGGTACGAACTGCAACGAGCCGGTAGCCGTGTTGACGCGATTGTAACGCGCTTCGACGAATGCATTGAACACCGTCAGCGGCAGATTGATACCAGCGCCGGCGTTCCAGCCGAGGTGGTTGTCAGTCTGGCTGGGCGCGCCAGTAACGGTCGTGGTCGCCATGTAAAGTCCAGCGCCACCGATCAGGTAAGGCGAGATGCCGATGCTCGGCAGGCGCCATACGACGTTACCCGTGGCGCTCGCGACACGGAGCTTGGCAGGAATACCCGCCTTCTGACCAAACTGGTTGTACGCGCCATCGACGCGCAGACCAACCGGGATGAAGGGCAGGTTGATTCCCATCGCGACGGTACCGTTGTAACCCATATCTGCGCCGTTCTTCAGGTCGCTCATGGGCTGAGCAGCGCCGCCAGCAATTCCGAGCTGGAACGGCTTCAGCACGCCGAGCTGCGCATTCGAGACGCGAGGGGCTGCGACGAGTGCGATCGTTGCGATCGCGAGGAACAGTGAACGCTTCAAAGCTTCTCCTTGTTCAAGAATGCGCCGAACCGGGCCAGTGATCCTGGCTTGGTTGAACGCTGATCTGGTTATGGGGAGGGTTGTTGCGCCGTGCCACGGCCCTTTGGACCGCCACAGAAGAGCGCTGTCAACTCTCACCGTCAAAACGACGAGTCAGCCTTTGGCGAGTAACGATTGTGATGCGGTCAAAACCGAACCCC
>JAYWBE010000087.1:0-2252 GCA_043781715.1 Gemmatimonadaceae bacterium | reverse complement strand
CGGAGCTCTTCGCTCTCGATCAACTTCACGTAGAAGTTGGGGGACTCGGAAGGGTCAGCCCCGGTGCTTACTCCGAGCTGCGAGGCGAGTCCCGACAGGCCCGCGCTACCACCCGCAAGCGCGCTCGCCATCTTGCTGTTGTTCGAGCTCGAGGTAACGAACGAGGCATGCACTTCGTATACGGGCGGCAGGATAACCGCCGCGAGCGCGGCGACGACGAGCGTACCCACCATCACCTGGAGTACAACGCGCCAGCGGGCAATTATGCCGGCGAGCCAAACACTAAAGGTGAGGGGCGGTTGTGTCATTCTCACGATGCTAGTGCCTGCGGCGGCTTTTCGCTATACGAACCGCCGGGAGACGGCGGCGATTAGTTTTCTCGCGTGACTGTTCCCACTTCACAAAGGGTAGCGAGAAACGGAGCGCTGTACTTCGGCTCGCTGGCTCTGGCGGCGCTCGCCGCTGTCTTCCTCGTTCCTGTAACAGTCCGCGCGCTCGGCCCCTCGAGATTCGGGCTGTTGGCACTGGCATGGGCGCTGGCCGAAGGCGCGGGCATGTTCGATTTCGGCTTGGCGCGCACGACCGTCCGTTTCGTGGCTGACGCAACAGCGCGTGGCGCCGCGCGCCTCCGTGAGATCATCCTGGTCTCAGTGCTCTCGCAGGCTGTGGCGGGCCTATTCGCTGGAACGCTGCTTTTCTTGTTTGCTCCGTTGCTCGTCAGAGGCGTCTTCACGATTTCCGCGGTCGAGATTCCGGAAGCGATCGCGATGTTCCGCGTTCTCGCCTTTCACGTGCCCGTCATCCTTGCCCTGTCCGCTTTGAGAGCGGCCCTCGAAGGAGCGCAGCGGTTCGACGTCAGCACGGCTCTCCGCGTTCCCGGAAGTCTCGCCTCGGTCATCGTTCCGGCTATCGCTGCTCCCAGGGGAGCCTCGCTGGCCACGATACTGTGGATCCTTCTCGCCGTGCGTCTCACGCTTCTTTTTGTCAGTGCCGCTGCCGTGAGGCGCACGCTGCTTCCGGGACGGTGGGGACTCCCCTCCGGCTTTGGAACTCTTCGCGAGATGCTCGGCTACTCCGGCTGGGTCGCCGTTTCCGCCGCGCTCGGGCCCGCGTTGGGAAGCATCGACCGATTCGTCGTCGGATCGGTCGTGGGGGTGATGGGCCTCGGTTACTACACGGGCGCGGCCGAGGCCGCGAACCGGTTCTTACTCATTCCATCGACGGCGTTCAGCGCGCTGCTGCCCGCGTTGGCGCACAACGAAGCTCGCGGTGGGCGCGACCGCGCTCTTGCTGCCACCCGCGCGGCAGCGCGGCAGCTCGCGACACTGCTGCTGCCGCTTTGCCTCGCGCTCTTCACGTTTGCGCCGGCAATTCTGAACGCGTGGCTTGGACCTGTGTTCGGGCAACAGGCGGGCACGGCGCTAAGAATCCTCGCCGTCGGCGTCTTCCTCGGGGGACTCGCTCATCTCCCGCTCGCAGTTCTCTACGGTGCCGGCCGCCCTGATCTGCCGGCGAAAATCCATATCGGTGAAGTGATGGTGCACGTCCCGCTGACCTTTCTGCTGGTCAAGACGTGGGGCATCACGGGAGCCGCGCTGGCGTGGACGCTGCGGTGCGGTGCGGACTGGCTGTTGTATGAATTGGCTACTCGACGCGCTATCGGCCGCTCAGTCGAAGACGTCGGCGAGGAAAGGCGCACGCACCGTCTGTTATGGCTGACGCTGGCCCTCGCTTGCTCGCTGGGCCTGACGTCGTGGGTTAGCCAGACGCGCTGGTCCGTCGCGATCTCCCTCGTTGCGGTCGCGCTCCTTGCGTACGCGGTCTTCGGCTGGTCCAAGGTGCTCAGCGACGACGAGAGGAGAGCCTGGCTGGCCATGCTTTCGCGCGCCCAACGCTCCTGAAGCATGTCAACGCCTCGAGAAGGGCAGCGGTTGGGAACGCTTCAGCGAGACCTTTCTTTCTTCAAAGATGTCGTCGACTACCGTCTTACCAGATATCCCCGCCTCTATCTTTTTGTGGAGCGGTTTCGCAGTTGGGTAAACTGGGATAAGCGCGTGTACCTCTCGTTTGTGCGGCGGGGCGACACCGTACTGGACATCGGAGCGAATGTCGGCGCGCACGCGGTGTTTTTCTCGCACCTGGTGCGGGATGATGGAAGAGTTCTCGCCTTCGAGCCTCTGGCGCCCAACATCGACGCTCTCAGTGAAACGATTCGCCGGCGCTCTAGGACCTCCAACGTCAGCATCTTTCAG
>JAYWBE010000086.1:0-7046 GCA_043781715.1 Gemmatimonadaceae bacterium | reverse complement strand
ATAGAATCTTGCCGTACCGTTTGCGGATGGCTCCTTGCTTCTCGCCGTGGGCGCTATCCGCTGTTAGTTCTCAGAGATGGCGAAGGGTGTGTGGCACGCACCGCGGCAAAGAAGGAATGAGCCGATGACCAAAAGATCCTGTTGGCGGCATCGGACTGCAAAAGGCAAACTGTGATCAGAGGTGAAGCAATTGGGAAACGTGAAAACAGAAATAAAAACGCTCACTCCGGAACTGCTGAGCCAGATGGACGCATATTGGCGGGCCGCGAATTATCTCTCGATCGGGCAGATCTACCTGTCCGACAATCCACTGTTGCGCGAGCCGCTGAAGATCGAGCACGTCAAGCGCCGATTACTCGGTCATTGGGGGACAACGCCAGGGTTGAATTTTATTTACGTCCACCTAAACCGTCTTATCAGGAAGAATGACCTGAACGTGATTTATGTTTGTGGGCCCGGCCACGGCGGCCCCGGCATGGTTGCCAACACCTATCTGGAGGGAACTTACAGCGACTTTTATCCCAACATCACGCAAGATGCCGACGGGTTGAGGAAGCTGTTCACCCAATTCTCCTTCCCCGGCGGTATTCCCAGCCACGCCTCGCCTGAGACTCCGGGTTCCATCAACGAAGGCGGTGAATTGGGTTATTCGCTCATGCATGCGTACGGTGCGGTCTTCGACAATCCTGGTTTGCTGGCAGCGTGCGTCATCGGCGATGGAGAGGCGGAGACCGCGGCACTGGCGACAAGTTGGCACTCCAACAAATTCCTGAACCCGGCTCACGACGGGGCGGTCCTTCCCATTCTGCATTTAAACGGCTACAAGATCGCCAATCCGGCCGTGCTGGCGCGGTTACGCGACGAAGAACTCGGGAGCCTCCTTACTGGTTTCGGCCACAAGCCGTATTTCGTCGGAGGCGACGATCCCGAAACGATGCATCAGCTGATGGCCGGAACTCTTGATGTCGTGCTCGCCGAGATTCAGTCGATTCAGCGCGAGGCACGTGAACACGGGTTCTCAGAGCGCCCGCGGTGGCCGATGATCGTTCTGCGCTCGCCGAAAGGATGGACCGGCCCAAAGTTTGTGGACGGTCTCCCGGTTGAGAACTCGTTCCGCTCCCATCAGGTCCCGTTGGCAGAGTTGGCAAGCAAGCCCCAACACTTGAAGATGTTGGAAGAGTGGATGCGGAGCTACAAGCCTGAAGAACTCTTTGATAAGAGTGGACGGCTGCTGCCCGAACTAGCGGAACTGGCACCGAGTGGCGAACGCCGGATGGGGGCTAACCCTCACGCCAACGGCGGGCTGCTGCTCAAGGATTTGCGACTACCGGATTTCCGCGACTATGCCGTTAACGTTCCCAAACCAGGGACCGTCGAAGCGGAGGCGACTCGGGTGATGGGAGGCTTCTTGCGTGACGTGATGAAGCGCAGCGCCGACAGCCGGAATTTCCGATTGATGGGGCCGGACGAAACTGCCTCAAACCGTCTGAACGCCGTCTTTGAGGCCACCGACAGAGTATTTACAGGAAACATTTTACCCACCGACGATCACCTCTCGCCGGATGGACGCGTCATGGAGATTCTGAGCGAGCACCTCTGTCAGGGCTGGCTCGAGGGCTATCTGTTGACGGGGCGTCATGGCTTCTTCTCCTGCTACGAAGCCTTCATTCACATCATTGATTCGATGTTCAACCAGCACGCCAAGTGGCTGAAGACTACCCAACACATTCCCTGGCGCCGGCCGATTGCTTCGCTCAACTATTTGCTGACTTCGCACGTCTGGCGGCAGGATCAGAACGGCTTCAGCCACCAGGACCCAGGTTTCATTGACATTGTCGTCAATAAAAAGGCAGAAGTAATACGCGTTTATCTTCCACCCGATGCAAACACCCTGCTCTCGGTGACCGATCACTGCCTGCGGAGCCGTAACTACGTCAATGTCATCATCGCCGGCAAGCAGCCCGCGTTACAGTACCTCGATATGGATGCGGCGATCGAGCACAGCACCGCCGGCATCGGCATGTGGCGCTGGGCGAGCAACGATCAGGGAGGCAAGCCAGACGTGGTAATGGCCTGCGCCGGAGATGTCCCCACATTGGAAACGCTCGCCGCCGTGGACCTTCTCCGCCAGCATATTCCGGCTCTGAAGATCCGCGTGGTCAACGTCGTTGATTTGATGACGCTCCAGCCCGCGATCGAACATCCGCATGGATTGGCTGACAAGGACTTCGATGCTCTCTTCACGACCGATAAGCCAATCATGTTCGCCTTTCACGGCTACCCGTGGCTGATTCATCGGCTCACCTACCGCCGGACGAACCACAAAAACCTTCATGTGCGCGGATATAAAGAAGAGGGGACGACCACCACCCCGTTCGACATGACGGTGGTGAACGATCTCG
The DNA here is from genome assembly GCA_043781715.1 of Gemmatimonadaceae bacterium. Classification (GTDB taxonomy): domain Bacteria; phylum Gemmatimonadota; class Gemmatimonadetes; order Gemmatimonadales; family Gemmatimonadaceae; genus UBA4720. The sequence continues at coordinate 4,644 of JAYWBE010000086.1, read as the reverse complement.
ACCGCTTCCACCTCGTGATGGACGTGATTGATCGCGTACCGCAGTTGGGAGAAACGGTTGCGCACGTGAAACAGGCGATGCGCGATAAGCTGCTCGAACATGAGCGGTACATTCGTAAATACGGTGATGACATGCCCGAGGTTCGCGACTGGAAGTGGCCGTATTAGCCCGCATCGGGTATCGGCACGAGTTACCCACCCGAGCACCACTGTCATGAACCGATAGCCGAGGTTTGCGGAGTGAATGTTCTGGTTCTCAACCCCGGCAGCGCCACGCTGAAGTTCCGGTTGTATCAGCTGCCTGATGTGAGCAAGCCAGCCACCGCAACACTGAAGGTAGAAATAAACTAGGCTACATTTGATAGTAAATAAAATCGCGCTCCGCTTAAGGTGTCTCGAGCGGAGCCGCTTCCACAGGACGGAGTTGACTCTCTGACAGATCGACCAAAGAAAACAAGAAGCGGCCCGGAGGCGATTCGCGCGCAGGGTACTGTCCGTCTCTCCGCCGCAGGGGCCGGTATGCTACTCGGGGATCTCGAGCAGCGAGTCATAGATGCAGCCTGGAAACTCAAGCGCCCATCCACTGCGAGGGAGCTACACGAAGTCATCTCGCGTCGCCACGATATCGCGTATATAACCACGGTCACGGTGGCCAATCGCCTGGTCGAGAAAGGCCTCATGCGCAGAGAGAAGGTTGAGCAGCTATTCCACTATTCGGCGACTCTCAGTCGTGAGGAGTTCCTGCTTCAAGCTTCGCGTCACGTGGTACGACGAATCCTGGGCCTTGGAGCACGGGCGGTCACTAGCTCTCTGGTCGACGCGCTCGCCGAACACGAGCCCGAGGAACTCGCTGAGCTGGCTCGGCTGGTCCGAAAAAAGCTAAAAGAGCCTGAGAAATAAATTTGTTTCGGATGACGTATTTGGGGGAAACAGCACAGCAATGCTCGGTGATGTCATGACAGCCCGACGTGGCTTATGTACGCCGCTAGAGCGGGACAACGCTCGTCGGCGGGTGCTCCTGTTATCGGTTGCCCTACTGATACTGCTCGGCACGACCCCGATTCTGGGACATCACCTCGTTTCAGGAGTTGGTTCTCTCGCTTCGAATCGGGATCACCTCTTCGGGCTGTGCGTGGTTGCTCTCCAGTCTTTGTTGTCGCCCGTCCACGAAGGATTTCATCTGTTGTTGTTCGCGGGACTGATCTACGCAGGACTGGATCGGGTTCGAGCGGCCCGAGAGCTCCAACGCGTGCTCGGAAGCCTTCGGGAAATCCGCCCTCAAGGCGGGAGCGTGTTCGAGCGAGCAGCGGAGCGAGCGGGTCAGCCCCTCGAGAGCGTTCGCGTGGTCGATGGCTTGCCGAATCCCGCCTTTACTGCGGGATGGTGGCGACCACGAATCTTCCTCGCCGCTCAACTCGAGCGTCTTCTCACGGAGGACGAGCTCACTGCGGTGATCCGGCACGAGAGCGCGCACGCCAGGGGGCGAGATCCACTCAAGCTTTCGGTAATGCGTTTTCTCGCATCGACGCTTTTCTACATCCCCGCCCTCCGGCGCATGGCGGACGATCTGGCGGATGAAGCGGAGATCGCAGCAGATGATCGTGCAGCGGCTAACGATCCCGCTGTTCTGGCGTGTGCCATTGTGGCCTTGGCCCAGTTCGATCCGTTCAAGGGGGACACGACGGCCTTTCAGGCGTCCGCCATAGCGTCGGGGATCCAGAGACGTGGACTGCTGGAACGTCGGGTGCGGCGGCTGGTGGGGGAGCGGGCTCCCGCCCGCACACACCTGACCCGAAGCTCGCTAGCGTGGGCCGTGGTCGCGCTAGTCGCGGTTTGGGTCTCCGGAATGTCGATGGCTCCGGCATCGACTGCTGGCACCAATTCACACCAGATGGCTTGGAATCATCCGATCGAGCACTGCCGCCACCATCCCGGATCCTTCTTCTCGCGCCTTTTTTGTCCGGGCGGGACGCCCCAAGCGTCATCAGCCCGGTGCGCGCACAGCGCGGGATAGCTGGCGACCGGTCGAACCTCAAAAGCACGTACATACGGATGGTTGCATTTGCGCGCGGGAGGCCAACACGTATTAACTTTTTATGGTCCGTAAAATGCGCACCACAGCGCGAGCGCTTTAGCGGGCAACAAAGTCCTACGAGCTGGGTACTTTAGCAGAGAATACAACCGAACATCGACCTCCGCGCCAGGCATATGAAGCAAAACGGCAGACGATTCGACCGGCATTTGATCAGCGCGGGTCTGATGGTTTTTCTTTCTACTGGGATCGCCGGCAGCGTTGCGGCGCAAACCGATTTTTACAACACGGATCGAGGCCGTCCCGTACAGATAGAAGATGCGTACGTAACTGAGCGCCATGCTTTCGAACTGAGGCTGGCACCCGTCAGGCTCGAGCGGTCAAACGGCGGCATCTACAACTGGGGACTCGAGCCAGAGATAGCCTACGGAATACTTCCGCGCACGCAAATCGAAGTCGGACTTCCTCTCGCGTACATCGAAGTAGGTCAGCAGCGCAATGCGGGGTTGGCCGGACTCGATTTCTCCATAATGCACAATCTCAACGTCGAGACTGAGACGCTGCCGGCTCTTGGCGTTCGCGCGGACGTGCTGGCGCCGGTCGGAAGTCTCGCGGCTGACCATGCCTTCGCCGCCTTTACTGGGATGGCCACGCGAACCACCGATTGGATTCGGTTTCATGTCAACGGGCAGTACACGGCCGGGCCGGCCACCGGTCGCCCCGTAACCGGAGCGTCCCGTGTCGCAGGTCCAGCAGCGCTTGAGGTTTCTCGGTGGCTCGTGGGTGGAGCGATCGATAAAACCTACCCGCTCTCCGCTCTACTCATCACTGCGGATTTCTATGGAAGCAAGCCAATCGAAGCGCTCTCTGGCGTCGAGTACACTACCGGAGCCGGATTCCGCTACCAGCGAAGCCCAACTCTCGCGCTCGATGCCGGCGTGGGGCGGCGGTTGAACGGCGACAATCCCGCGTGGTTCATGACGTTCGGTACTGCATACGCATTCGGAATCCGATCGTTGTTCCCATTCGGACACTGAGTGCTTGAACCGATCCCGCTTGGGCGCTGAAGTTTATTGAACAGAATTTCATGATTGCAGTGAGCGCTAGAGGAGCGATATATGAGAAGCAACAAAAAGATAATTCGACGCAAACTGCCCCGGGAAATTGGATTTGTCTCCATTCTCGTCCTGGCGCTTGCGGCACAGCCCTCACCCGCCCCTGCCCAGTGGTCCAAAGCGTATGAGCAGTTCTACATGCCGGGCGATTTCAATTGGACTTTTCGCCGGACGTATGCCGCCGCCGATCGGCTTTTCAACGCCTTTGACTATGGGCATGCCATCCTCTACGAAAAGCTCTATACGCGTCCGGGCGCCGACGCATCAATCCTCGAAGACAAGGAATACAACTTCATAACGAAGAAGCTGCTCGTCAGTCCGCCGGACATCCCTTTGGAAGAAGCTGCGATCGAGGTGGCTTACGCCAAGCTCGCCCCAGAAGCGAAAATGATGTTCGACTGGGCGCATCTGCTTCACAGGCAGGTTTATGACGTACTCGCTGACGAGAAACTGTCGCAGGATGAAAAGGACGCGACGATCGCCAGACTGATTAGCTACTACAAGACTAGGCCGGATCTGGCTTTCAGCTCTTCCCCCAAGAGCATGGATCTGATGGAGGGTCAGCCTTACTCCCTCGCTTTCAGAAATAAGTACCCGAAATTCAATGGACTTATCTGGGGTTATCACTGGTTGCAGGTGGGCCTTTACGAGCCGCTCATGACGGGAAAAACCCTTGAAGAGCGGCAGGCCGGCGTGACCGCCGCGGTGGCTCGCTTTCGTCAAATGCTCGAGAATGCTCCCGAGCACATGCCGCGCATCATGCCGATGACGGCGGCTGTCGCGCCCACCTTCGCCAAGAGATACCCTGAGGCTGCGATCATCTTCGACAACTTGCACTCTATGCATGATGTCGTCTCCGATATTCTGACCAATCCCAAAGTTCCTCAGAATCGCAAGCGTGCCGAGATCCTTCGCGCTGGGGCTCTATATCGCGATCGGACTTCGTACGTGATTACGCCTGCGGAGTGGATGGAGATGGCCCAGATGATGGGTATCGAAAATATGGGCGGGCCCGCAGTCGGATTCCTCCCAGGCTGGCCAACTCCGACGATTCCGCGCGGCCAGTCGGCCGCCGAGGCAATGAAGAATATGCCGGGGATGCCGGGAATGTCTGGCATGTCGGGCGCAAACTCCAACGTGGCGGGAATGAAGATGGACTCGTCATCATCAGCCAGAGCTGCGGGCATGGCCGGCATGGACCACTCCAAAATGCCTGGAATGAGCCCGTCCGGCGCGTCACCCTCCAATGCTCCGATGAATCACGCCAATATGACTATGGCTCCCGATTCCGCCGGCAGGAGCGGAAGCATGAACATGATGGGGATGAACATGGATCGGTCGGCGATGATGCAAATGCACATGCGCATGATGAAGGACCCTGTCATCCGCGAGCGGGTGATGCGTGACACTACAATGCGTCGCATGATGAATGAGATGATGCAGGCAATGCCAGCCGATCACGAAATGAACATGAGCGACATGACCCCCTCGGGCGCGC